>CAYTJI010000085.1:0-7140 GCA_964438065.1 uncultured Desulfobacteraceae bacterium
CCCATAAAGGCTGCGGTTTTTGAAAACAGTTTACCCTCCGGGAGCGCCGATTTTACCGAAGACCTGCCTGCAGCAGGCAGGTCTTCGGCAAAATCGGCGCTTGCAGGATTTAGGTACAATATTTTCTGATTGCTGTCAATCGCTTTCATGCGGATGCGAGTCCCCTGCCATGCCCTGGTGTCCGGGAAAATCGCGGATTGACAGGCTGCACGCTTTCCGGTAGGAAATGCCGAACCGGCAATGGATCAAAATGGACCGGACCCTCCGGGGAAAAGCTGTCGACGCGAAAGGGTAAAATTTTCCCTGTTTCGTTTTAGTCTTTTCCTTGTGCTTCCCTGCGGTTAAAACCACCCGATTTCTGAGATTCAGCGGATTACGGATTTCATCCTTTGGAAAATAGGAAGAAACATCTCCCGGATGGATGCCAACTCCGAGGAACCGAGCAACCGGGCCATCCCCGCATAAATAAGGATTCCCGTGGCGACAAGTCCCGACAGTTGTGCCACCCTGCTCAGCAACCCCGAGTTTGAATCTACGGGAAACCAGGCGGTATGGAGACAAAACACGCACAATCCCATCACCGCCGAGGCCGCTGCACTTTTCATGCAGGATTTTCCAACATCACCCATACGGGCCAGATGGATCTTTTTCTTTAACAGCACGATCAGAAGACAAAACTGCAACGATGAGGAAAGAGACAGGGCGAGCGCGATCCCCCCATGCCTCAACGGAGGGCGCATCAGGACAAGACCGCCGATGAGGTTCGCAAACAGGGCGATGACTGCCACCTTGACAGGGGTTTTGGTGTCCTGAAGGGCATAAAAGCCGGCAACCGCAATCCGGATGCCGGAAAAGGCCCAGAGGCCCAGCGCGTAAAAAAGCAGGGCCCGGTTTGTCATGGTCGTGGAGTGTGCATTAAATGCCCCTCTTTCAAAAAGAACGCGCGTGATGGGTTCCCCCAGGATAATCAAACCGGCTGTGGCCGGCAGGGCGATAAAAAAAACCAGCTTCAGACTGTGATTGAAGGTGTCACCGAATGCGTTCAGGTCCCTGTGGGTTGCCTGCAGGGAAAGGGAAGGCAGCAGGGCCGTGCTGACGGCGACAGCAAAAACACCCAGGGGAAACTGCACGAGACGATCGGCAAAATAGAGCCACGCCACACTGCCCTCGACGAGAAAAGAGGCCAGAAGTGTCCCGACGAAACTGTTTAGCTGATACACAGCGGAACCGAAAACAGCGGGCAGCATGAGCCTGCCGATTCGTTTCAGGGCCGGGTGGCGGGGCTGCCATAATGGAATCAGCCGCATGCCTTCTTTCACAACCCATGGTATCTGCAACCCCACCTGAATGAGGCCTCCGATGATCACCCCCACGGCAACACCCACCACCGGCTGAGAACAGTAGGGCGAAATCAGGTATGCGGCGCCGATGATCCCCACGTTCAGAAAAATGGGCGCGGCGGCAGGGGCGGCAAAACGCCGCAGAGAATTGAGCACCCCCATGAAAAAAGCCACAATGCTGATGAGAAAGATATAGGGAAACGTAATCCGTGTGAGGAACACCGTCAGAGCGAACTTTTCTCCGGAGACACCGAAACCAAGGGCCTGCAATCTCACGACAAACGGGGCAAAAATAACGCCCAGGACGGTGACAAAAACCAGGATCAGTGAAAGCAGCGTCAATACCGCCCTGGCCATATCAAAGGCCTCCTGCCTGGATTTCTTTGTCAGGTACTCGGTGAAAACAGGTATGAACGCAACTGTCAGGGAGCCTTCCGCAAAAAGGCGCCTCAGAAGGTTGGGGATACGAAAGGCCACCACAAATGCGTCGGCCACCATGCCGGTGCCGAAAAACCCGGCCAAAACCATATCTCGGACAAGGCCCAGGATACGGCTGACAAAGGTAAAAAAGCCGACCACCCCGGCCGCGCGGCCGACATTTTTCTGCTCGGAATCAGGCATAACGAAATCGGACGGAAATGAAAGATATCAGGGGATAAAATTTCTTGACATATTCAATACAGTACTTGTATTATTTATTGCTTCTGCTGAAGAACAGCCGGAACGGTTCCGCATAAATTAGGAGGAGGTCAGACTTGGCAAATCACAAATCCGCCCTTAAACGGGCTCGACAGAATGAAGTCAGGCGGTTAAGAAACAAGGGATACAAGACCCGTGTCAAAAAAGCGATCCGGGAAGTGCGCACGGCCATTGCCGAAAAATCCGAAGAACAAGCCCGGGAAAATTTTGTCAAAGCTGTTTCAATCATTCAAAAAACCACTTCAAAAGGTATTATTCACAAGAACCAGGCCTCCAGAAAAATCTCCCGTCTGGCACGTCAGATCAACCAGATATGACAGGTTCGTGAAAGAACGGCTCCCCTCTTCTCTTCTGATCCGGTGCGAGTGCCCTGTGACGCAAGATTGCGATGCAATCTTGCGTCACAGGGCACTAGACGTTCAACGACAGAGAGACAAAACGATGTTTTCAAGGATCAGGTTCCTTTCTGATCCCGATTTGAGCCGTCCGTCTGCCTGGTACAGCACCTCGAAAGCACGTTCCAGTTCGTCCCCGCGCCAGGCTCTTGCGTGTTTCATGAGTTTGCCCGCAACAAACCGGGCCACGCCCAGTTTCCGTGATATCTCATTTTCCCGTCCACCCTCTTCCAGGACGCCTTTGGTCTGCCACAACAACCGCATCTGTCGCACCAGCATCCCCATAATGCCGTGGAACGTATCAGTGCCCTCCTCCTGGAGATACCGCCGCAGAATGGACAGGGCTCCGGCGGAATGCCTCATGGAAATCTGGTCCATCAATTCAAAAATGGTATAACTGCGGCTATAGGAGGCGAAATCACGGACATCCTCCAGTCCCACGGCCGTTTTGCCATAACGCAGGCAGATCTTTTCCAGCTCCGAATTCAGGTCCATCATCCGGTTTCCGACAATCTGATATAAATACTCGCAGGCGCGGCGGTCTATATTCAGACCGATTTCCCGGGCCATGCGCATCATCCACCCCACAATCTGATTGTCATACGGTCTTTTGAAATGTACGCAAGTGCCGGATTCCCTGATCTTCCTGTAGAACTTTTTCCTGAAGTCCGGCTTTCGGGACACAAATATCAGGCAGGTCGTAGCCATGGGGTCTTCAAAATAAGGGATGAAGGTATCGAGAATGTCGGATGGAATCTGTTCCGTTCTTCGAACAATCACCAGTCGGTGCTGAGACAGAAAAGGAAACGATCTTGCTGAGTCGAGAATGTCACCGGGGTCAAGTCCGGCGTCATCGCCGTAAAATATCTGAAGGTTGAAATCTTTTCCCGCCTCGGGGATAAATGTCCCGCGAATCCGGTTCAGAACCCTTTCCAGGAGAAATTCGCTCTCTCCGTAAAACAGGTAAAATGGAGACAAATCCCCTCTTTCGAGTTGATTCAACACGTTTTCAGGTGAGAGATCAACAGCCATCAGAACCTTTCCATGGTTTTCAGGTATATCCTGTCTGCCAGTCTCCGGGCGATTTTTCTGAGCGCGTTTTTCCGGTTGTACCGATTTGTGAGCGGGTCTTCGGTAACGAGGTATCTTTCCTTTTCAACCAGGCCCTTGTCCTCCCAGACAACCCGGCCCGTCGATCTTTGGATCAGCCTGGCTTCCATCCGGACCTTCAGACGACGCGAGTCCGTGATCTCGTAGTCCGTTGTCTTGTCCTCGACACGGGTGTGTGTGACATCATAGGTCAGGGGGTCAGTCGATATATCATAAATCTTCGCGATCAGGACCATGTCGGCCTCGTTCCTGGAAACCAGGGGGACATCCCCGTAGCGGATAAACTGACAGCGTACCACCTTCGTGAAATCGCTTTCAAAACCCAGTTCTGAAGACGAGCTTTCCATTAACGGGATAGCCAGACTCCGGATCGTCAACCCCTGCGGTCTGCCACCGCCCTGGAAATGGTAACCACAGCCGGTGACCAGAAAAAATACCAGGACGGCCAGCACGGACCCGCTCGCATCGGAAAGAGCACCGGCAAGGCTGCGGAGACGACCGGC
This sequence comes from uncultured Desulfobacteraceae bacterium, assembly GCA_964438065.1. Classification (GTDB taxonomy): domain Bacteria; phylum Desulfobacterota; class DSM-4660; order Desulfatiglandales; family Desulfatiglandaceae; genus CAYTJI01. The sequence continues at coordinate 4,048 of CAYTJI010000085.1, forward strand.
AAACCTGGCATGAAACATTAATTTATTGTTACAACTGATTGTTTTCATAAATTTATCATGCATATCCTATAATCCATACAATGGAATTCCTCAGACCACCACATTCACCAGTTTGTTTTTGACAACAATGACTTTTCTGACCGGCTTTCCATCAATAAACCGCTGGATCCGTTCATCGGCCAGGGCCTCCGCCTCAATCTGCTTTTCGTCACAGGATGCGGGCACGTTTATCCGGCTTCGCACTTTTCCGTTGACCTGGATTACGATCAGCCGGGTTTCTACCTCCAGGGCGGCTTCCCGGTGTGAAGGCCACGGAACCGTAAGCAGGTATTCCTCGTGGCCCAGCATGTGCCAGAGTTCTTCCGTAATGTGAGGAACAACCGGCGAAAGCAGGACGATCGCTGCTTCCACCGCCTCCCGTATCACCGGCCAGACCGTTGCGTCGTCTTTTCCCTTGCGTTGAATCAACTGAGTGATTTCGTTCACCAGTTCCATGACCGCTGAAATGGCCGTGTTGAAATGAAACCGGGTCTCGATATCATGGGTGACCTTTCTTATGGTCAGATGGGTTTTCCTGTGAAGGTCTCTGGCGGATCCTTCCAGAGGGGTATTCGCAGCATAAGGGGGTGTTCGCAGCAATTTTCCCAAATGGTCCGTCACAACGCGCCAGAGCCGGTTCAGGAAACGGAAGGCTCCCTCGACACCCTGGTCGCTCCATTCCAGCCCCTTTTCAGGAGGCGCCGCGAACAGGCAGAACATCCTCACCGTATCCGCCCCGTACCGGTCTATCAGATCCTGAGGGTCCACCACGTTTTTTTTGGATTTGGACATTTTCACGATATTGCCCGTGATGATTTCCGACCGGCAGTGAACGCACCGGTTGTTCCGGACCTCGTCCGGAAAAAGGTAGCCGTGCGTCGGGCATTCCTGTGTCTCCTTGCAGACCATCCCCTGCGTCAGCAGATTGGTGAAAGGCTCCTTTACCTTCAGGTAACCCAGATCCCTGAGCACCCGGGTGTAAAAGCGGGCGTACAGCAGATGCAGAATGGCATGCTCGATGCCGCCGATATACTGGTCCACAGGCATCCAGTAATCCACTCGTGGCCCGTCCAGTGGACCCTGGTCATAGTCCGGACAGGCGTACCGGTCAAAATACCAGGATGATTCAACAAAAGTGTCCATCGTGTCTGTTTCCCGCCGCGCCCGTGCGCCGCACTTCGGACAGGTGGTTTCATAAAAAGACGGGGAAACGGGCAATGGAGATCCTCCGTTCGGCTGCATGTCCAGATCCAGGGGAAGCACAACCGGCAGATCCTTTTCCGGGACCGGAACGGTCCCGCACGTTTTGCAGTAAATGATGGGGATTGGCGCCCCCCAGTAACGCTGACGGGAAATTCCCCAGTCCCTGATCCTGAAATTTACGGTTCTGCGCCCCACTCCTTTTGATTCCAGATAGTCGGCGATCCCGTCCATGGCGTCCACATTGCGCTGCCCGTCGAACGGCCCGGAGTTTACCATAATGCCGGCATCCACATAGGCCTCTGTCATCTCGTCTGCCCTGAGATCCCGATCTTCCGGCCGGATCACCACCTTCAGGGGCAACCCGTATTTCTTGGCAAATTCAAAATCTCTCTGGTCGTGTGTCGGTACGGCCATGATCGCACCGGTGCCGTATTCGAACAGCACGAAATTCGCCACATATATGGGAAGCCGGTCGCCGGTAACAGGGTTGATACAGTATCTGCCCGAAAAAACACCCTCCTTGGCCGTGTAGTCCGCCGTGCGGGCGATGTGATCCATCCTCAGCGTACGGTCCACAAAGGCAAGGACCTCGTTTTCCTGGGGCAGGCCCTTGACCATCTCCCGGACCATGGGGTGTTCGGGGGCAAAACACAGAAAGGTTGCACCGAACAGCGTGTCCTGCCGTGTCGTGAAAACCTCAATGACCGTGTCGGAATCGGCCATCGGAAATCGAATGATCAGTCCATGGCTTTTTCCGATCCAGTTCTTCTGCATGGTTATTACGCTCTCCGGCCATCCGGGCAGGCGGTCGCAATACGCCAGAATATCGTCCGCGTAGTCAGTTATCTTGAGAAACCAGCTCTCCATCTCCTTGACGCTGACTTCCTCATTCGTGTGGCGCCAGCAACACCCGTTTTCCACCTGTTCGTTGGCAAGCACGCTCTGACACTTTTCGCACCAGTTGACATGGGTCCTTTTCTTGTAGGCCAGCCCCTTTTCATACATTTTGAGAAAAATCAATTGCTCCCAGCGATAATAATCCGGGTCGCAGGTCGCCAGTTCACGATCCCAGTCATAGCTGAACCCCATGGTTCTGAGCTGCTTTTTCATGGTCTCAATGTTGCTGTAAGTCCATGTGGCCGGATGGGTGTTATTCTCTATGGCCGCGTTTTCGGCCGGCATGCCGAAGGCATCCCAACCCATCGGGTGAAGCACATTCTTGCCGCACATCCTCTTGTACCTGGCGACCACATCGCCTATCGTGTAATTGCGGACATGCCCCATATGGATTTTGCCCGAGGGATAGGGGAACATTTCAAGAAGATAATATTTTTCTTTAGAATTATCTTCAATCACCTTGAAAATACGATCGTTTTCCCACTTCTCCTGCCACCTGGCTTCCAGCTCTCGCGGGTTGTATTCCATTTTAGATTTCACCTGTCGAATTCCGTCCGGTCAAACGCGACCGAGTAATTCAGCCTGTTTCCGAAATGCGCTTTCATCCTCCCGACCATAGACTCAAGATCGGCACACAATACCCGGTTCAGGGATACCACAATCTTCAGAAAAAAGTCCGCTTCGTCTCTGTGGCGGTCCACAAAAAAATCCACCAGTTCCCCGCATGCCGTCCGGATATCGGTCAGATACCGGGCATCGCCACCGCCGGTCGCCGGGATCCGGATGCCGAATTCGTTCACCGCCAACCGTTCCAGCGACGCGGCAACCTCCCTCACACTGCCGGAGAGAACCTCCGGTCCGTAACCGCCGTGCCGGCCAAGCCCTTTCAATAGTATTTTTCCTGCCCGGATCATGCCCTGGGAGGCTACAAGGAGTATCTCGCCTTCCGTTCCA
>CAYTJI010000086.1:0-7048 GCA_964438065.1 uncultured Desulfobacteraceae bacterium
GTTTGATTTGAGCGGAGGATAAGGCTTTACTTTTAATTGCAAGCTTTAATTCTCGATGATGTTTTTATAAGCTTCCAAGCGGGTTATAATGCCTGCCGTTGCAGAATGCTCGTCCAATTCGAGTATAAGGTATGGTTTGTTTTTCATTATGTTTTTATAGAAATGTTCTATAAAGGAATCCGGACCGCAGCTGAAATTTGTAAGGTGTATGCCGAAGAAGTTTTGATTTTTTTTTATGTATTCCGCGGCCTCCTCCTCGGCGGTGCCTCCGATCTCGCCGATAAGGCCCACTCCTGTGGTCTGCGGGTCTTCGCTGAATTTTTTCAGGTGGTCGATAAAGGATGTCCCGACAATCGGATCGCCGCCGATACCAATGCAGGTGGACTGACCGAACCCGGCACCGGTGAGCTGATAGACCACCTCGTACGTCAGGGTCCCGCTTCTGGAGATAACGCCGATTTCACCCTCCCTGTGGATCGGGGCGGGCATGATCCCCACCTTGGTCTTTCCCGGAGAGATAATGCCGGGGCAGTTCGGACCGATCAGGACCACGTCCTTGTCTTTAATATAGTTGCCGACCCTGACCATATCAAGTATGGGAATCCCTTCCGTGATACAGACGATTACCCCAATGCCCGCAGCTGCAGCCTCCACAATGGCGTCCGCGGCAAAAGGAGGCGGCACAAATATGCAGGAAACATTGGCGCCTTCCTTTTCAACGGCCGTTTTAACGGTGTTGAAAACCGGCACGCCATCGACCTCCTGGCCACCCTTTCCCGGGGTGACCCCGGCTACCACGGATGTTTTGTATTCAAGCATCTGCCTGGTATGGAACCGGCCTTCCTGTCCGGTTATTCCCTGGACGACAATTCTGCTGTTTTCATCTACGAGTATGCTCATAATTTTTATCCCTTAACCCTGACGGCTTCGTAAAAAAGTCCATTCCCCGTACTGCCCGGCGTTGCTGTCTGTGATACCGGCGCGTGCTGCCTGTGGCGTACCGCGGCAGGTACGCTTTTCAAAAGCGGCGCCGGCGAAGATATTTGATAATCTGCACGCCGTGATTTTGAATGTTTCAGAAACCCGTGTGAATGTCAACTTTTCCTGAGTCTATCCCCCCACCTGCTTCGCGACCAGTTCCGCGGCTTCCGCAAGGTCTTTGGCGACGAGAAATTCCAGGTTGGAGTTCCGGAGAATTTTTCGGCCTTCCTCCACATTAGTTCCTTCCAGCCTGACGATCAGGGGAACCTTTACGGCCTTTTTCTCAGCTGCGGCCAGTACCCCACGGGCCAGCACATCACACCTCAGAATGCCGCCGAAGATGTTGATGAGGATGGCCTTAACGCGTTTGTCCTGAAGAATGATTTCAAAACCCTGGGAAATCATTTCTTCGTTGGCTCCCCCGCCCACATCCAGAAAATTGGCCGGTTCCGCGCCTGCCGACTTGATAACATCCATGGTCGCCATCGCCAGACCCGCGCCGTTCACCATAGCACCCACATTGCCGTCAAGCCGGATATAATTCAGATCATATTTTTCCGCCTGCAGTTCCAGCGGGTCCTTTTCCCGCGGGTCATCCAGCTCTGCCAGTGCTTTCTGACGGAAGAGGGCATTGTCGTCGATGGTCATTTTGGCATCCACTGCCAGAACACGGCCGTCTTTTGTGGTGACCAGGGGATTGATCTCGACAAGGGAGCAGTCATTAGCCAGAAAGACCCTGTAGACAGCGGCCATGACAGCCATCAGGCCTTTGCGCACCTGCGGTTCTGGGACCGGGTCCAGGTTGAAGATCAGGTTGCCGGCCTGGAACGGCAGCCATTCCGTGATCGGGCTGACGTGTTCTTTAAGGATGAGTTCCGGTGTCTGCGCGGCGACCTCTTCGATTTCCATACCCCCTGCCTGGGAAAAAATCATGGTCGGTGTGCGGGTCGTTCGGTCCACCACCATACCGAGATAGAATTCCCGGTCAATATCAACACCCTCCTCAATCAGAACCTGGTGGACCTGGACACCCGCTGAACCGGTCTGCTTGGTAATCAGCCGGTTGCCGAGTATGCTTTCAGTCGCGGCAATCACATCGTCTGCGCTTTGAACCACCTTCACGCCCCCTCCTTTTCCCCTGCCGCCCGCATGGACCTGGGCCTTGACCACCCAGGGGGGACCGTTGAGGGCCTGAGCGGATTTCCCGGCCTGGTCCGCGGATGACACGATCTGACCTTCAGGTGTCGGGATCCCCGCTTTCCTGAAAATTTCCTTTGCCTGGTATTCATGTAGTTTCATATGTTAATCACTCCAATTCACGTCCGATTTTTCCGAGTTAAACATTGCTTCGGGAAAATTTCTACCGGCCTTCCAACACGGCCGGCGAAAGTCACGATGCTATTTATTATTCCTGAGCGGAAATGTCAAGCAGGATGTATCCAAAGGGAGGCACCATGCCGCAGGCGGTGCTTCAAGGGGGGAAAGACGTAATGTTCCGGCAACTTGTCAGAATCTCAGGACATCCTCGGCAAAGGCTGAATCCTTCAACAGCCTTTTTGCGAACCTCAGATATTTTTCCACGATCGCCCGGATGGAAAGCTGGAGGGCGAAGGGCCTGATCGGTTTTTCGAGCAGATAGTTTATATTGGATGCAATACACATGTTGACGACATCATCACTGGCCTTTCCTGTAATGATGATCGTGTCTTCATGCACGGTGGCAAATTTCCTTTCAATTGCGTCAAGAAAGAAAAAACCGCTTTTCCTGCCCAGGTACACATCCACGACAAAAATGGCGATACCCACATCCCTGTTCAGGCAGTATTCGATCGCTTCATCTACATCAGTGAACGAGACGACGTCTCCCCATGTGTAAAATTGGGAAACAATAGCGTAGATGGTCGCGCAGGCATCTGCTTCATCATCGATTATGATTACATCCAATCCGCCGGACATAGACATCTCCTCCTTGTCGTGTGATGTTTGTCTGCCGCTTTTGCAGCAACCGGGCGCCTGCCTATGCGTTGCCTGTCTGCCGTCCGGACGGGACAGGCAGGCACGCAGCCAGGTCAGGCTCAAATTATGATCCGAGAAATAGTCAATATATTCCTGCGGTTATTTTTTCCGCATGCCTTGATCTTGACCAAATCCCGCCATGGCGGGACTCATTTATGGATGGACACAGTCTAGGAAACCTGCCGCGGTATGTCAAGACACATGGGTTTGCCGTAGCGCTGTCCGAAAAGGCGGGGAGCTGAACGCCCGCCGACGCGTTCAGCCGCCGGACTGTCCGGAAGGTTGCCTGAAAACGTGCCGTCGGTAGTATCTCAGTTCATTTATGGATGCGCGGATGTCGCTCATGGCCAGATGGGCCTTCTGTTTCCGGAATGGCGGCAGGGAAGGGTACCAATTCTTGACAAGCTCTTTGACGGAGCTGACATCAATAATGCGGTAATGAAGAAAATCTTCCAGGAGCGGCATGTACTTCAGAAGGAACAGACGATCCTGCCACACGGAATTTCCGCAAAGGGGGGAATGTTTTTTCTTGCAGTGACGGGTCAAAAAGTCCAGGGTCTCCCGTTCGGCCATACGGCAGTCGCGGTGTGACGCGAAAACCCTGTCGAGAAGGCCGGACGACTGATGATGTTCCCGGCTCCATTGTTCCATGGAAGCCAGTTCCTCAGAAGGATGGCTGATCGCGATTTCAGGCCCTTCCGCAATTATTTCAAGCTGCCGGTCGGTGACAATGGTGGCGATTTCGACAATGACATGTTTTTCCGGATCAAGACCGGTCATCTCCAGATCGATCCAGATCAGAGGGTCATCCAATTTGAGCTCCGTCAGAAAAGGCGTCGCGGGGACCACCCGGTTCCACAATTTTCCCACATATCCTTATCACAAAGGCACACGGTTGTGCCAGGAAAAATGTTGTTTTCTGAAAGGAAGGCTTTCATTTTTCCGGTTTTGTTTTTTACTTGCATTTTTTCAGGAGAATATTTATAAAAACAGCGTCTTGTCGAGGCTTGGAGACCTTTGAATAACGACCGCTTTTGCGCCAACCCGGCGTCAGGCTCAAGTTGTAGTTCCAAAAATATTCAATATATTCCCGTGGTTATCCACGATTTGGCGTGAGTCGCCTCCCCTTGACAGGGCGCAAAATCGGTCATTTTTGAAAGGTCTCGCTGATGCCGTCGGCACCGCGAAGGGGCGGAATGTTCCCTGTACGATTATGACAAGCGAGGCATTCATCACAAAAAACGGTATGGCATTGAAACCCTCCGTGAGGCATCTGACTTACCGGAATCATTTCAGATGCCTTGTTTTCTTTTAGGCGACTGTTACAATGAAAACATTTTCCATCCGTCTGAAGGGGCGTCCTGTCGAGGAGATTCAGTCCGAGTCCCTGACTGCAGGCGACGCATTGAAAGTGCTGGGGGTAAAGGCCCTTGACAGGGTTGTTGCGGCAAGTGTCAACGGCATTCCCCGCGATCTGTCGGTCGAACTGAGTCATCAGGCGGAGTTGGAACCGATCTTCGTGGATTCCGAGGAGGGTCTGGAAATACTTCGGCACAGCACTTCTCATGTTATGGCCATGGCCGTACAGGAGTTGTTCCCGGGGGCAAAGGTTGCCATCGGCCCGGCCGTTCAGGACGGGTTCTACTATGATTTCGATTATGAACGGCCGTTCAGGGAAGACGACCTGCCGGCAATCGAGGAGCGGATGAATGAAATCATCCGTGCGGACCTGCCATTTGTCAGGAAGGAAATGCCGAGCCGGGAAGCCATTGAGTTTTTCAGAGACCGCGGGGAGGACTACAAGGTTGAATTAATCGAAGACCTGGACGCGGAGACCGTGTCCCTGTACACCCAGGGGACCTTTACGGATCTGTGCCGCGGCCCCCACCTGCCGTCTACAGGCAAGATAAAGGCCTTTCGGTTGACCCGGGTTGCCGGGGCCTACTGGCGCGGGGATGAGAAGCGGGCCATGCTGAGCCGGATCTACGGCGTGGCCTTTCATGATCGCAAAAAGCTGAAAGCATACCTGAAAAAATTGGAGGAGGCGCGGAAGAGGAACCATGTCAGGCTGGGTCCGCAGCTCGGACTGTTCAATACGTACGAGGAAATCGGTGCGGGCCTCATCGTCTGGCACCCGAACGGGAGCATGCTTCGCCATATCCTGGAGGATTTTGAGATCCGGGAGCATCTGAAGCGGGGGTACGAACTGGTCCGGGGACCCGAGATCCTGAAAACGGAATTGTGGCGGAAATCGGGACATTTTGAGAATTATCGTGAAAACATGTACTTCACGAAGATTGATGAACAGTCCTACGGGATCAAACCGATGAACTGTCTGGCCCATATGTTGATCTACGGTTCAGAGATCCGGAGCTATCGCGATCTTCCGAAAAGGTATTTTGAGCTGGGAACCGTACACCGTCACGAACGTTCCGGTGTTTTGCACGGGCTGTTCCGGGTCCGTGAGTTTACGCAGGATGACGCGCACATTATCTGCACCCCCGCGCAACTGAACGATGAAATCAAAGGGGTGCTTGATTTCGTGAAAGACGTGATGGGTGTTTTCGGCTTTGATTATGAACTCGAAATCAGCACGAGGCCGGAAAAATCCATCGGCTCGGATGAGGACTGGGAACTGGCGACCGCCGCCCTGACCCGGGCCATGGAGAGCGGCAACCTCTGTTATGCCGTGAATGAGGGTGAGGGGGCCTTCTACGGGCCGAAGATAGACGTAAAACTGAGCGACGCTCTGGGCAGGAAATGGCAGTGCGCCACGATACAGTGCGACTTCACGCTTCCGGAACGGTTTGACCTGACCTATATCGACAGCGACGGGCGGAAACACAGGCCTGTCATGATCCACAGGGTGATCCTGGGCGCCATTGAACGGTTCATCGGGGTCTTGATTGAACATTATGCCGGAGCATTCCCGACATGGCTGGCACCCGTACAGGCCCGAATCCTGACTGTCACGGACAGGAACAAGGCCTACGGGGAGAAACTCCTGGCGATGCTTGAGGAAGGAGGCGTTCGGGTCAAGGCTGATTTCAGAAACGAAAAACTGGGTCTCAAAATCAGAGAGGCCCAGTTGCAGAAAATCCCTTACATGCTGATTGTCGGCGACAGGGAGTGCGAGAAAGAAGGGATGACGCCGAGAAAAAGGAACGGCGAAAACCTTTCTTTCATGACCGCAGAGGAGTTTATTCATTTGATATCAGAGGAATGCAACACAAGGAGGTAATACCATAGCCAGAAAGGGAGACGAAGTCAGGATCAATGATCGGATACGCGCCAGAACGGTCAGACTGATCTCTGAGGACGGGAAACAACTGGGCATCGTGCCCCTTCCGGAGGCACAGCGGATGGCAGGAGACGAGGGTCTGGACCTGGTGGAGGTTTCTCCGAATTCCGACCCGCCGGTTTGCCGGATAATGGATTATGGAAAACTGAAGTATCTGGCAAGCAAGAAAGAACAGGAAGGGCGCAAAAAAAGCCGGGCTTCCCAGTTGAAAGAAATCAAGCTGAGACCTTACACGGAAGAACACGATCTGGGATTCAAAATCAGGAATCTCAAGAAGTTTCTTGCGAAGAAGGACCGTGTCAAGGTAACGGTCTTCTTTCGCGGCCGGGAAATGGCCTTTATGGACGCCGGCGTGGAACTGCTGAAACGGGTGGCAGCGGAAGTTGCGGAGGAAGGCGTTGTGGATCAGCAGCCTGTCCGCGAATCACGGAACAGGATGTCCATGATCATCGTTCCGAAGTAAATTCCGGGAGAGCCGGGGGGCGGAAACAGGACGGATTCTTGCTGCCTTCATGTTTTCCCGTCCTGCAGGTGTTTCAGGGGTGTTGCTCCGCGGGTACGAACCGGAATGACGCTATCCCGGTATCATGAGACCTTTGAAAAACAACCGGTTTTGTACCAACTCGGCGTCAGGCTCAAATTATAATCCTCGAAATATTCAATATATTCCTGCGGTTATAATTTTCGATTTCCTTGATTTGGCACAAAACCGATTGTTTTTCAAAGGTCTCATCATGCCTTCACCTGTGG
>CAYTJI010000087.1:0-7016 GCA_964438065.1 uncultured Desulfobacteraceae bacterium
GCGTGAAGGCGCGGGCAGGCCTGTACCGGGGGCAAATCCAGCTCACGGTCAGTGAAATAACGGTCCCGCAGCAGGAGGCAGATCCCGCCGTTTTTCTCGAGTCCACATCAGAGGATCTTTCAAAGATGATGCTGGCCCTTCGAAAGATCCTGAACACCGTTGGGAACCCTCATCTGAAAGCCCTCAATGACCGGTTTCTGGCCGACCGGACCTTTGTTTCCCGATTCAGGCAGGCCCCTGCCGCCAAAAATTTCCACCACAACTACCTGGGAGGGCTTTTGGAGCATACCCTTTCCGTATGTGGGATGGCCGATCTTCTCGCCGGACATTACCCGCAACTGGACCGGGATCTGCTTGTGTCCGGAGCCTTTCTCCACGACATCGGAAAAATACGGGAATTCGGCTATACACGGAATATCGACTACACGGATGAAGGCCGGCTCCTCGGGCATCTGGTCCTCGGCGTGGCCATGGTTGAAGACAAACTGGGTGAACTGAAGGATTTTCCTCCGTCCGTGGCCCTTCGGTTGACGCACATGATACTCAGCCATCACGGGGAGTACGAATTCGGCTCGCCAAAGAGACCCAAATTCCTGGAGGCCTTTGCGCTTCATCTTCTCGACGATCTGGATGCCAAAATAAACGGCCTTGGCCGCTTCATGGAAAAAGACCGCCTGGACGGGGACTGGACCGATTTCAATCGCATGTTCGGCAGATTCTTTCTGAAAACCCGGATTCCCGGCGCGGAAAAGACCCCTGCCGAGGGGAAAGAAGCGCGCCCCAGGCAGGGCTCCCTGTTCTCCCCGAAACCGGACGAATCCCCGATCGAGTAATCCATCGGCTGATTTCACTCCCATTCCAAATGTTCCGTGAACCTGCCGTAACGACGCAACACAAACCCCTGCGGGCAGATATGACTACAGAATATTCCATTGAAGTAATCAGAAAGCTGGAAGACGAGTTCCGGCGGGCCGCACTCCACCGGCCCATGCGTGTGGGCCGGTATGATGTCGGCACGGAACTCGTTTATAATGCCCGAGAAGTTGCCGGAACGAACCGGGCGGATGTTCGTCTCGTGATCAACCGGTTTGTCGGCGGAGGCTTTGCCGGCCAGGTCTATCAGGTAAAAATCCTGGACATCATGCCGGGAACCGGCCCCGTTGCCGGACTGAAAACCGGCGGGGTCTACGCCATGAAAATTCTCATCCCCCCTTCCAGCTTTTCCAAAGTCTTCCGAAACGTCCTGTACTGGCTGGGGTTTCAGGGCCCGTTTCAGCTCCAGGTGAACCCGGCGGCTGCCCGGGCCGGTGCCCTGTGGCAGAAATTCATCCGGCGGGGTGCAAAAATCCGCTTCGGGCATGAAAACGTGGTCGCTGATATCCATGCCACGTTCATTGACCCGAGGCTGGGGAGCTGTGGGGAACTGAGCGAATGGGTGGATGGCCGCACCTGGCGGCTCGAGGCGGACGATCATCTGGAAGCCCTCAGACTGTGGAAAAAAGGCCGCCATGTGGACCCCGCGATCCTCGGGTCACCGGAATACCGGGCCAAACGCGAGTTCATGACAGGCTTCGTTGACCTGCTGCACGAGATGGGCGGGCAGGAATTCGCCCGGCAGTATGAATGGTACACATGCAAAAGCCAACCCAACTGTCTGAAGCGCACGGAAACGGAGAGCGTACCTTCAGAAGGCCTGGTAGCGATAGATTTCCGGGCGGGACTGGCCCTGCTGCCCTTTCTGCCCATGAGCCCGGGAGATTTCAAACTGATCGTCCAGGGGCTGACGCGGGGGAGTCTGGTCCAGTTTGACCGCGGCGATATCAAAAAGCTCGAGGGTTTCGTGGCACGCCACGAAACCGCGTTTTCAGATATGCGCCCCCTTCTGGACGAGCTGAAAACCGCGGAAACGGTTTACCGGAATTCCGTTCCCGACATCACGCATAACCATTTTCGGCTTTTTTTCAGTTCACGGTTGTGGTCTACGCTTTTAGACAGCGCCGTGACCGGCTGGCGCGTGAGAAACCTGGTGGATGAAAAGTCGGAAAACCGGCTGCGGGCCAACCGGTTCCTGGCCCTGCTGTTTTACCTCCTCGGAGTGATCCCTGTTCTGGGAAATTTTTTCAGAAAACTCTGGGCCCGGGCCGACTGGAGAAAACACTACCGGGAAATGTTTTCAGGAAAAGATTATCTTTGGCGCGCGGTCCTGGGAAAAAACGCCGAGAGGGTGATCTCCTGGCACAGATCCGGCCGGATCGGCGAAGATCTCGCGCTCAGGACCGCAAGACAGCCCTGGCGTTTTCTGGTGCACCTGCCCCTGTCGTTTCTTCCCTCAGGACTGCACCGGTGCCTCACGGACGGGCCGTATCTGAAAAGACGCCTTGCTGATCTGCTCGTTCGACCCGTACGTCTGTATTTTAACGCGGACCTGCGCAGACAATGGCTCGGGGAAATGGTCGAGGAGGGCAGAAAGAAACACCTGCTCAACGAGGAGGATGCAAAGGTCATTTATTCACAAATTAATGACGCATTTATACAGAAGTATTTGAAATCACTCGCTGTGCATGTTTGTACGCTACCGGTCACACAGGTCGTGTCCGTGGTCGTAGCCTTGATTTTCTGGCTCATGAACCCGGAGATGTCCAGTCAGACCCGCGGACTGGCCGTGGCCGGGATTCTGGTGGCGTTTCAGTTGACACCCCTTTCGCCCGGGTCGCTGGTGCGCGGTTTTTATGTCCTGTATCTGGTGATCCGGGAAAGGAATTTCAAGGACTACAACATTGCGGTTTTTCTCGGTTTTTTTAAGTATATCGGATACCTGGCCTTTCCCATCCAGATGACCCGGAGGTACCCCGCCCTGGCGAGGTTCATGGCGGGACACTGGGCCACGGAAGCAGCGCATGTGGTGCCGGTGTTCGGCGAACGAGGTGCGTTGCTGGAGCATGGGGTCTTCTGTCTGTTTTACAACCGCCCCCTGACCATCCAGCGCCGCATGCGGATACGCAGCCGGATACGCGCAGCAATGAAGCCCCGCAGCTGGCACATCCCCCTCATCGGCCTTGCCGGAACGGTTATCTTGGGGGTAACGGATTATATGTATTTCGGGGAAATGAAAATACTCCCCGGGCTGAAGCAGATCTGGCCTCTCGCGGTTCTGGTCCCCGTGATCGGGGGCAGCATCGCAACCCTGGGGGCCGGCGGCGCTGCCATGGGGAGAAGAATCGTCGGCGCGGTTGTTTGCGGCATCTCTATAGCCGTACTCTATACCGTTGTGACCGCGGTACTGGGGTATGGGGAAGTCATCTCCACGCTGGACATTGCCGTTCGCTGCCTGTGGCGCGCGTTTATTTTTGGTACGCTTTCGGCGGTCAGCGCGCTGTTCACCGAACTGAATCTGCCGGAGCCCGAAGTCGTGTGCACAGACCCGCAAAAAATGTCCCCGGGCTCGCGCCGACATTCCGCGACCGATCAGGACAGATGATTTTCAGTTGTAATTCATCCGTATTTGAGGTATCTTTTCGGATGGCTCCATGCGTCACCGCAAAACAGCTTTTTGCCGCACTGTAGCCGTATTCAATTCGAGATCCTTGAAAAATGACCGATTTTGTGCCAAATCAAGAAAGGCGAAAATTATAACCGTATGAATATATTGAATATTTCTAGGATTATGATTTGAGCCTGACCTGCCTGCGTGCGTTGCCTGTCTGCAGTCCGGACGGGACAGGCAACGCACGCAGGCAGGCGCCGGGTTAGTGTCCATCCATGAATGAGTCCCGCCATGGCGGGATTTGTTCAAGATCAAGGCATGCGAAAAAATAACCACAGGTACCTGGTTGATATTCCGAAGATTATTTTTTTTGCATAACACAGAGATCGAGAAAAAAGAGCATTTATGGATGGACACGAGTTAATGCAAAAGGGGTCGCTTTTCAACGGTCTCACTTCGTAAGGAGTGCCCGCATGCCAACGGAAAAAAGAAAACATCAGAGAGTCAGCACACTGAACCTCCTGTCCTATGTGTGTGTAGATGAGCAGGGCAACCCTCTTGAACAGGGGATGGGAAGGACGCTCGATATCAGTGAAGGCGGCATTCTCATGGAGACCCACGTCCGTATTGAATCAAAATATATCGTGTTAATGGCCGTGGGTATTGAAGATGAGCTGATTGATATCAAGGGAGAGGTCGTTTATTCCAGGAAGGCAAAATCCGGCATGTTTGAAAGCGGCGTGCGTTTCCTTGAAAAAAACGAAAAGATGATTCAGATCGTGAGGGATCTCGTTAAGACCTTCAACCAGGAGAAGACGGATCGGGAATTCACGACGGCTCTGGGGGCTGATTCCGCTTTGACATAGCCGTACGCCGCATGCAGCATCAGTTTACCGGTTGACGGACGGGCGTGGCCGGAAGCCCCGGAAAGCCGGCCGGTTGCGGGCCTGCCCGATCCGGACCTGACGCTGAAATGGTGTGGAAACTGGGATTTTCCAGAGGATTCCTTCAGAGAAAAGTCTGATCAAGACAGACTCATCCTGCCACGGCCAGGCCTAAACCTAGGGCGAAAACAGCCGTTTTTCAAAGGGCTCACAGTCTTTGCCGCTCAAAATCAATTCCCGGTGTCACAGGGGGATGTCGGGCGAAATTTCAATTGACAGAATCAGAAAAATTGAATTATATTGAAAGTTTGTCAAATTGAAGGAGATTCGTTCGGCGGTGCCGTGTGAGCACACAGGCCTGTTTCGGATTATGAGCGAGGAAAGGCGAATCACGCCATGGCTGAACAACCGCAGGCATCTGGTTGATATTCCGAAGATTATTTTTTCCCATAACGCAGATATCGGGAAAAAGACGATTTTCGAATGGACAGTATCTAGGGTTACATGAAATGTTCGAAAGCCTGACCGACAAATTGAACAGTGTTTTCAAAAAGGTGACCGGCCGGGGGGTCCTCAGCGAAAAAAACATCCAGGATGCCCTAAAGGAAGTACGGTTAGCCCTTCTCGAAGCGGATGTCAATTACAAAGTCGTCAAACAGTTGGTGGAGGACATCCGCAAGCGCGCCATCGGGCAGGAGGTCCTTGCAAGCCTCACGCCGGGCCAGCAACTCATCAAGATCGTGAATGAGGAGTTGACACGCCTGATGGGGGAATCCCACGAAGGGATTCAGTTGGTCGGAAGGACCCCGCACGCCCTGATGCTGGTCGGTCTGCAGGGGTCGGGAAAGACAACCACTGCGGCCAAGCTGGCAAGATATCTCCATCGGCAGGGCAGGCATCCATATCTGGTCCCGGCCGATATCTATCGACCTGCGGCGGTGGATCAATTAAAAAAACTCGGATCGCAGATCAACACCCCGGTCCATCCCACACGGCTTGACCGGAAACCGGAGGACATATGTCTTGAGGCCTTGTCCATGGCCGGCAAAACAGGCGCCGATGTTCTGATCATCGACACAGCCGGACGGCTTCACATTGATGACGAACTGATGACCGAACTGGTCCGGATCCGGGACAAGGTCCATCCTGTTGAAATTCTCCTGGTGGCCGATGCCATGACCGGACAGGACGCAGTGAATGTTGCGAAGGGATTCAGCACATATCTGGACCTGACGGGTGTCATCCTTACCAAGATGGAAGGAGATGCCCGGGGCGGGGCCTCCCTTTCGATCCGGGCGGTAACGGATAAACCGATCAAATTCATTGGGGTCGGCGAAAAAATTGATGCGCTGGAGCCGTTTCATCCGGACCGGATGGCCTCCCAGATCCTCGGGATGGGAGATGTCCTCTCGCTCATTGAAAAGGCCCAGGAAAAATTTGATGAAGACGAAGCCGTCAAACTGGAAAAAAAGCTTCGTCGAAACGAGTTTGACCTGGAGGACTTCCTGGCGCAGCTGAAAAACATCAAAAAACTGGGGTCCCTGGATCAAATACTGGGCATGCTGCCGGGTATGGGCCAGCTCAAAAAGATCAAGGGATTCAGCGCCAACGAAAAGGAACTGGTCCGGGTGGAGGCCATCATCAACTCCATGACCCGGGAGGAACGCCGCCACTACAGGATTGTAAACGGCAGCAGAAAGCGTCGGATTGCCAGGGGCAGCGGAACCACCGTTCAGGAGGTCAACCGTCTGCTCAAGAATTTTGCTCAAACCAAAAAGATGATGAAACAGTTTACGAAAAAGGGGCAGTTGAATCTGCCGTCATTTTTCGGTTAGGGCCTGTTATGAAATAGGTGTTATCTAGTGTCCATCCGGAAATGGCCCTTTTGCCCAATCTCTGTGTCGGCTCAAAAAATAACCGCCCAGATGAAATAGAAACACAACGGCATTTCACGGGACAGGCAGGCATGTAGTTGATATTGTGAGGATTATTTTTTTCGCCCAATGCGGATATCGGGCAAAAAAACTATTTCCGGATGGGCACGGGTCAGCCGTACGCTGCAACGGCTGGAAATGCAGCACAACGCAGAGACGGGGCTTTTTAGGAAGCCGTTAATAATATCCACGGACAGACAATTTTTGGGGGTGATAAAGAACAAGATGGCAGTTAGAATTAGACTGACAAGGATGGGGGCGAAAAAAAAACCGTTTTATCGTGTAGTCGCGGCTGATTCAGAAGCACCCCGTGACGGGAAATTCATCGAGATACTCGGCCATTACGATCCCATGAAAGATCCTGCGGTAATTAAGGTGGACAAGGACAGGGTAAACGCCTGGCTGGATAAGGGTGCCCGGGTCTCCGAATCTGTCAAATCCCTCTTGAAAAAACAGGATATGCCGGATTCTCAATCATTATAACCTAAAACCTGCTAAACTGTTTTCAAAAAAGGAAGTTATGTTTTTAATATCATCGAGTTATGGGAATGCCGGGCTTGCAAGTCCCGCATCAGCTTCAATGCGGCCATAAAGACAGGGGTTTTTGAAAACAGTTTACCCCGCAGGAGCGCCGAGTTTATCCCGCCTGGAGGCGGGATGGCGTTGGCAAGGACTTGAAGTATCGTCGTACGTCTGCGCCCTTGCCGCCTTGCA
>CAYTJI010000088.1:0-7005 GCA_964438065.1 uncultured Desulfobacteraceae bacterium
CTGATATTAAAAGCATAATTTCTTTTTTGAAAATAGTTTATGCAGGATTTAGGTTATAGACGGGGATCTAAATGCCAGGCTTTCCAGACCGCTGTAACCTGACCGCTTCTACCCCATTAATGCTGATCGCTCAACGCATTTCCCCCTTATACAGCAACGGCCATGCCAATAATGGTGGTTTGCAAACAAACTTTTGACAGTTTTTATGTTTTTTCTATCTTCTAGTTATTTCAGTGTGTTATATCGCAATGAATTCTTTGGACCAATCCTCGAATTGCGGCTGATCGCGGGGTAGAAAGGCGAGTGCGTAATACTTTACCACTGTTGCGGGTAATCCGTTACTCATGGTGGCAATTAATTACATAGGATACATTCTCAAAAACAGATCTCCTGATCGCCAATCTCCCGGCATAAATTTGACGTAACATTCGGCTATCCATTCGCTCTGGTCGTTCTTCCTTAGCACTTTTCCCGCTGAAGAAGATCATAACCACTTGAATATACAAGATTTATAATCATTTGCAGCCGTTTTTCCTTTTATGGCACGATTTTTGATTTAAAATTGATCGGCCCGGCATTTTTAACCCATGTCGATGATCCGACAGATGAAGCGCCCGTGACCCAGAAAATGAGTTTTGTGCATACCGACAAAATACGGGAAAACATGGTCCTTGCTGAAGACATCAGGGACCCAAGGGGCAGACTCCTGCTCAAAAAAGGGCAGAAGATAACCGGTTCTCATATCCGGGTTTTCAAGATGTGGGGGGTCACGGAAGTCAATATTGAAGGAGAAATGACGGTTGGACATGTGGCTGAACCGGACAGCACGGCCGAGGAGATTAAAGCAGCCGAGGACCGATTAAGGCCTCTTTTCAAACATGTCGATCTGAACCACCCCGCCGTCAGTGAGCTGTTTCGTTTGTCTGTGATGTCCAGAGGCCGGAACGACCTATCTGACGCCGAAGGGAGAATCCCGTCCTCGCCGGTTGAGGAACCGGGAAGCCGTCCGGTACCGGATGTCAAAAAAAAGATCATGCAGAATAATATCAAGCTGCCCGAAATCCCGTCCGTTATATTCGAACTGAACCAGATTATGAACGATCCCCTGGCCTCGTCTCATGACATCGCCCAGGTCGTTACCAAGAGCCCCAGCCTGGCAACGATTCTGCTGAAAATCGTCAATTCTTCCTTTTTCGGTTTCCCATCCAAGATTGAAACCATCACCCGGGCGGTCACGCTGCTTGGGACCCGGGAAATCGGAAACCTGGCCATGGGCGTCACCATGATCAGCATATTCAAGGGCGGGCCGAAGCATGGTTTTCGCATGCTGTCATTCATGAAACACAGTTTCGCCTGCGCTATCATTTCACGAATCCTGGCCGCACAGAAAATGATGGCCGAGACCGAACAGATGTTCGTATCCGGACTGCTGCATGACATCGGCAGGCTGATCATCTACCGGTACTTCCCCGTAAATGCAAAATTCCTTCACAACCGATCCCTGAAGTCCGGCAGCCTCCTTTACCAGGAAGAAGAAGGCTGTCTGGGCTGCCGGCACACTGATATCGCCGGATATCTGCTGGAAAAGTGGAGACTCCCTGCAACCCTTGAAAACAACATCCTCTATCACCATGATCCGTCAAACGCACCCGATCCCGTGCGCGCGGCCATCGTTCATGTGGCCGATGTTCTGGTCAATGCCCTGGGCATGGGAAGCAGCGGTGAACGGTACGTCCCGCCTCTTGACCCCGGGGCCTGGGATTTACTCGAACTGTCACCGAGCTGTTTTGAAATTATAAGCAGGCAGGCAGCCAGCCAGCTTTCTGCTTTCGAAACCTTTTTCGCGCAACAGGAGGCGTCTTCCCGGTGATCCCGGCCCGCTTTCCCAGTAACGGACGACAAGAGGAGAAGAATGCAAGCCGAAACAGATCTGAAACAACTCCTGGACCGCATCCGGTATCTGGAAGAGAACAGGCGTTACGTTCAGAATGCCCTGGAAACCGTTCTATCTGTTGGCGATTTTCAGGAAGATGTCAGTCGCCAACCAGATCCTGGACATATCCTCGAGAAGGCCCAGAAGCGGATCCGGGACCTGATTCCGTTCCAGGCGACGGCCCTGTACCTCGTGGATGAAACCAGCTCAAACTTCGTCCTGGCCGCGTGCCAGCCGGATCATTTCAGAAAGCGCATGCGGCAGAAAGTGGAAACACTGATCGACAAAGGCTTCTTCGCCTGGGCCCTGGGTGAAAAAAAGGGTGTACTCATTGACTCCGAGGATCTTTCAGTTCAGTTTTTCCTGCACGTGATAGCCACCCGGTCCCGGACAAGGGGCATGTTTGTCGGATTGTTCAGCGGCCGCAGGCATCAGATACCCGAGGCATCGAACGCACTCCTTTCCATTATTCTCCTCAATACCGCAAACGCGCTTGAAGATCTCGAGCTGTACCGTCTGTTAAGAAGAAGAAACAAGATCCTTGAAACCCGAAATGAACAGCTCACCCGGGAAATCAACGAACGAATCGTCGCTGAAAAAGCACTGAAAAAGGGAATTGAATATTTTCAGCTCCACTCAGGCCTCGCAACGGAGCTCATCAAGGCCCCTGCGGCCAGATTCGATCAAGCCATTGAACTGGCCCTGAAGCGCATGGTCGAGTTTTTCGGGGTGGACCGGGGCACCATTGCTTACTGGCCCGGAGGAGAAGGGGACGTGCGTGACCTGTATTGCTGGAAAAGGGCGGGGATAAAGCCCTACCACATGATCGATTCCTATCACAAATGCACCTATCTCATTAATATTCTTTTAAAAGGCCGGGTATTCGCATTCTCAAGCATTGATGAGCTTCCTCCCCAGGCCCGTGTGGAAAAGGAATATTACATGAAAGAAGGCATCCGGTCCGGGGTGAGGGTTCCGTTGGATATTGAAGGCACTATTTTGGGCGTTCTGATCCTTGATTGCTGCCAGGGGGAAAAACCATGGACAGATGAGGAGGTCCAACAGATCCAGTTTCTGGGCCAGACTTTTACCTACGCCCTGCACCGGAAATACAACGAGAAGCGGCTCCGGGAAAACGAAGACAAGTTAAGGGCCATCTTCGATAATGTGAATGACGAGATCGTTTACATGGATAGTGAGGGCACGATCCTTGAAGTAAACAAACAGGTGGAGAATATTTTCGGATACAAACCGGAAGAAGTGATTGGGAAAAATATCATGGACATCCAATTCATCCGGCCTAAAGAAAAAGATACCCTTGCAGCGCTTTATTCGGACCTGATCTCCGGCAACCTCAATAACCTGGCAGAGCTTTCCGCGATACGTAAAGACGGCAAGAAAATATCTATCGAAGCCAGCACCCGGCTCATCAAACAGGAAGGCAGAATCAAGAATATCCTGGTGGTCGTGAGAGATATCACGGAAAGGAAAAAACTTGAAGACCGACTCCGACAGGCCCAGAAAATGGAGGCGATCGGGGCGCTCTCCGGGGGGGTTGCCCACGATTTGAATAACATCCTTTCCGGGGTCGTCAGCTATCCCGAACTGCTGCTTATGAACCTTTCCGAGGACAGCCCGATGAGAAAGCCGATCCTCACCATTAAAAAATCAGGAGAAAAGGCCGCCAGTATTGTGAACGACCTGCTGACCCTGGCGAGGAGAGGAGTGGTCGTCTCTGAGGTCGTGAATTTGAACGACGTCGTCCGTGAATACCTGGAAAGCCCTGAACACGAAAAACTGAAATTCTATCATCCGCAGGTGGAAATCCACACGGATTTTGAAACCGATCTGCCCAACATCCTGGGTTCTCCGGTTCATCTTTCAAAAACGGTGATGAACCTGATCTCGAACGCGGCGGAGGCCATTTCCGAACAGGGGGATATCTTCATATCCACCCGAAAGCACTTTCTCGAAAAACCCCTGAAGTCGTATAACCGGATTGAAAAAGGCGTATATGCTGCGCTTACCGTTTCCGACACCGGCGAAGGAATCTCGTCCGAGGACCTCAAAAGGATTTTCGAGCCCTTCTATTCCAAAAAGGTCATGGGCAGGAGCGGGACCGGACTTGGGATGGCTGTCGTATGGGGCACGGTCAAAGACCACAAAGGATATATTGACCTGGAAAGCAGAGAAGGAAAGGGAACGTCCATCACACTCTATTTCCCGGTAACCGGGAAGAAACACGTCCGGGATCAGTCCGTATTTTCCGTTGAAGAAGTCAGGGGAAGCGGGGAGTCCGTCCTGGTGGTGGATGATGTGGAAGAACAGCGAACGATCGCATCCGAACTGCTTCAGGAACTGGGCTATTCCGTCGCATCGGTATCGAGCGGCGAACAGGCGATCGATTATGTGAGGAACAACAAGCCCGATCTGCTGGTCCTCGATATGATCATGGATCCCGGGATGAACGGACTGGAGACATACAGGCGGATCCTCGAACTGAATCCGTGCCAGAAAGCGATCATTGCCAGCGGCTTTTCAAAAACCGAACACGTCAAAGAAGCCCAGCGGCTGGGGGCCGGGAACTATGTAAAAAAACCCTATACACTGGAACAGCTCGGAAAGGCAGTGAAAAATGAATTGAAAAAAGCTCCTCATACGAATTTGCGGGTTAAAAATGCTCCCATAACCCGGTGACAGGGGCATGGGGAATTTTTGTGAGTGATTTCCGGAAGGCCTTCGTTAATTCCAGCGGCGTTACGAGACCTTTGAAAAATGACCGATTTTGTGCCAAATCAAGTGGAAGATCCCGGACGATGAGTCCGACCTGTCTGTATGCCTGCCTGTCCCGTCCGGACGGCAGACAGGCCGCGCAGAGGCAGGCGCTGAGAGCGACTATGTCCCAAATATCATGGTGGGCGCATCCGCCCTGGGCCGACCTCCCGGTTCGCATGGTCTGAATGCAGGGGATGGATGGTACGGACCTGTCATCAAAACGGAGGAAGGAATATGGCTGAGAACTGTTCCCGCAGGCAGCCCTGTGATCCGCGGTTGAAAAATGGCCATGTCGATGTCTGGTGCGTTTCCCTGGACATGGAACCGTCCGTCCTCAGTGGATTTCACCCGATGCTTTCGGAGGATGAACGCCGGAAAGCCTCCCGTTTCCGGTTTAAAAACATGAAGGCCCGTTATGTCGCCGCCCGGGGAGTCCTGCGGTCCATCATCGCCGCCTATCTGGACGCACGGCCCGGGGACCTGGCATTTCAGTATGGCCGCTATGGCAAACCCGCCCTGGCGGGGGCGTTCAGCGATGCCGAAATCACGTTCAACATGTCTCATTCCCACGGCATGGCACTGTATGCCGTGAGCTTTGGAAATGCAGTGGGCGTGGATATCGAAAAAATTCGTTCAGGCATGTCTTTTCACCGAATCGCGAAACGATTTCTTTCTCCCCGCGAGTCCGAGATCCTGCAGCGGCTTCCCCCCGACCAGGTGAAAAACGCGTTTTTTACCTGCTGGACCCGAAAAGAGGCCTACATCAAGGCCAGAGGTGAAGGCCTCTCTTCGTTGCTCAGCCGCTTCTCGGTATCCCTGGCACCGGGCGACCCTCCCGCCCTCATCGATCATCAACCGGACCCCGGAGAAATCTCCAGATGGTCCCTCACGGACCTCCAAATCGGAGCGGGTTATGCGGCAGCCCTTGCCGTAGAAGGTCACGGCCTTACGGTGACAAAAAAGAAATGGGATATTGCGGCCACACCTCGAGACATATGAAAACCGAGCCATATCGGTAGGGCACTGCTAATCAAACTTTCCGATAAGCGCACGCGCAATGGTATTTTTCCGGATCTCGCGGGTCCCTTCATAAATCTCCGTAATCTTGGCATCCCGGCATATCCGTTACGCCTCATACCCGCCTTTTTGAACCCTATTGCAGCGGTTGTTGCAGGTCCACAGCCGTCTTCTTTGCTTTTCCGGATTCATTTTCCATCATTTCCCGGTGTTTCTCAGATTTCTTTTTTACTTCCCGCTTTGTCTTTTCAGCACCTTCCATGGCCTTGTCTTTTTGTTGCTCCATCTGTTCAACAGCCTGTTCCCCGGATGGCGTCCCCTTTGTGACCGCCTTTTCTCCCTTCATCTCATGCCCGGAAGGAACGTCACTCTTCCATCCCTTTTTCTTTCCCTTGTCCCATCCATGATGCATGGCTTTTTCCCCATGTTGTTTCCCATGCCCTTGTGCTTGGTGCATGCCGCTGCCGCCTTTCTCTCCATGGCCGCCTGCCATGGCCCGCGGACTTGCCATGAGAAGCAGCGCACAAGCTGTCGTTACGGTCCAGTACAGAATTCTTCTTTTCATAATACATACCCTCCTTGTCTCAAATTGATAATGTAGCGCTTCTTCCGCCGAAACTTCCTGACGATAGTGCAATTCGTATACCGGACCCATAAAGAAAAAAACAGTTGCCTGATATTCAAGAAAATCCGCTTCTGACAAAAAATAAATCTGCCGGAAATTGTGAAGGGTTTTACCTGCACATTCGCCGTCGGCTGAAGGATTTTCCTTCGGGGCGGAACCCCGTGAACCGGACAGACCGGAATGGAAATGCAGGAAACCCCGATATTCTTCATGACACGCGATTATACGTGTGATACAGACGTTGGGTCAACAAGACCTTTTTTCTTGCTTATGAAAAGGCAAATGGGTTACTAATGTCTCAAAAGACAGGCCTCACGCCTGATGGAGGTACGGAAAATGGAACAGAAGAAGCCCTCTGGTATGCCCGAAATCCGCTCAGCCGGGCGCAGAAGGAAAGGCTGGTGGGGACGCTACCTGGAAAGACTGACGAAATCCACGCCGACCGGCCCGGCCCGCGCTGGTGCCGGCTGCAAACACTGAAGCCCCCGGATCGGCGGCGCCGGCGGCGCCCGCAGATCGTGAGACCTCCGAAAAAAGGTTTGATGCCAAAGGTACTGATTTACA
This sequence comes from uncultured Desulfobacteraceae bacterium, assembly GCA_964438065.1. GTDB lineage: Bacteria > Desulfobacterota > DSM-4660 > Desulfatiglandales > Desulfatiglandaceae > CAYTJI01. The sequence goes on from CAYTJI010000088.1 coordinate 6,915, forward strand.
CCTAAAGCCTGCAAGTGTCGAGTTTGCCGAAGATGCGAGACCTTTGAAAAATGACCGATTTTGTGCCGAATCAAGGAAGGCGAAAATTATA
>CAYTJI010000089.1:0-6998 GCA_964438065.1 uncultured Desulfobacteraceae bacterium
CAACCCGCCCTTGGCGAGGCCCCTGTCGAGGAACCGGAATAGCCCCGGACCGGACGGTGGGACCCTCTTTCAGATGTATGAACCCTGATGTTCCCGGCGTTGTTGTGTTCCCGGGAAAAGGATTTCCGAGATGTCACAGAGAGGATCTTTGATCCATGGCCTTGTGGACACCCATGCCCACATCGGCGACGCGGTGTTTGACCCGGACCGGGGGGTGGTGCTTAAAAGAGCACAGAACAGTGGCGTAAAAGCCGTCATTGCCGTGGCCGAGGCCCTTGCGGACGCGAAGCGGAACATGGCCCTGGCATCTGAATACCCGATGTTGAAACCGGCGGCGGGTCTGTACCCCACGCATACCGATTTTGAGGCGGCCGGAATCATGGCGGCGTTTATCCGCGAACACCGCACAGAGCTGGTCGCAATCGGCGAGGTGGGGCTGGACTTCTGGGTGGTCAAGGAGGACTCCGCCCGGGACATACAGAAGGCGATCTTCGGGATGTTCATTGATTTGTCTCTGGAAACAGGGCTTCCGCTGAATGTGCATTCCCGCTCGGCAGGTCGGCACGTTGTTGCCATGCTGGTCGAACGCGGCGCCCGGAAGGTACAGCTACACGCCTTTGACGGAAAGGCTGCCACAGCCCGGCCCGCTGTTGAATCGGGCTACTTTTTCTCCATCCCGCCGTCCGTGGTTCGTTCGCGGCAGAAACAGAAGCTCGTGAAACAATTGCCCCTGTCGTGCCTGCTGATTGAAACCGACAGCCCTGTGCTGGGACCGTTACCGGGTGAGCGGAATGAGCCTGCCAACGCCCTTGTCGCGCTGAGGGCCGTTGCTGAAATCAAAGGGGTGCCGGAAGCGGAGGTTCTGGCGCATGTGGATGAAAACACGCGTCGTTTGTACGGGGAAGCGTGTTGACAGGAGATGCCTGCCCGGCCTTTTTGTCTGAAAAGCACTTTTTCCGAGAGAATGCGAAAATTGGAAAACAAAGAAACCAATCTGAATGACACCCAATCAAAGGGGCTTTCCACGGCGGGGAAGGATCTGTTAAGAAGTCTGTTCAGCCTTTCCGCCGAAGCGGTCCTGCAAAGGATTCTGGAACAGGACAATCCCCGGGAGTTTGTTCAGCGTATCCCAACGGAAGATTTTTTCTGGCTTGTCAAGAAAGTGGGGGAGGCGGACTGCGTTCCATTACTGAAGCTGGCATCCGATACCCAGAAACAGTATGTCCTTGACCTGGAGCTGTGGCAGAAGGATCGTCTGGACATTGAAAAGGCGTCGGATTGGTTGGGAAGGATGCATCTGGCAGACCCGGAAGGCCTGATCCGGTGGCTCCGGTCCAGCGGGGAGAATCTGTCCTATTACTATTTTTTCAAAGCCATTCAGGTGGAGGTCAAGACCGAGGATGAGATCCCGGACGTGGATGAGCGGTTTTTTACACTGGACGGCATTTTTTACGTCAAGGTCCGCGATGAAACCCGGACAGAGACCGTAAAAAATATCCTGCGCACCCTGGCGGCAGACAATCTCGACCGGTACCAGGCCTTTCTGTCCATGCTGGCCGGTGTGATCCCCGCGGAGCTGGAGGAAGAACTGTACCGGTGGCGGAATGTGCGTCTTGCCGAACACGGGTTTCTTCCTCCGGAAGAGGCCCGGATCGTGTACGCGCCCATGGACCCGGGCGCGCTAAAGACCGAAGCGGAAGATCCGTCCGTTTCCGGTAACGAAAATGCTGATACAGTGGGTGAACTGGTTGCGGTTTTCCCGCTTGCACAGGCCGGGGGACGGAACATCCTGAACCGGACGATTTCGGGCATAGAGGATCCGATTTTCATGGATCGCCTGCGTCTTGAATTCGCCGGGCTCTGCAACCAGCTTCTTTCCGCCGATGGCATGCCGATCGACGACATGGACGTTTTGATCCGGTCCTGCCGCAGGGCAGCGGCCCACCTGAACCTGGCTCTTGAGAAAATATGCGGCACGGATACCGCAATGGCGGAGAAAATGCTGAGACGGAATACCCTGGTCTCCATATTCCGGGCAGGTTTCGGGCTGGTTCTGGACCTGAAATGGGAGGCCGAGCGGTGGCTGCGGGACAGCTGGTTTTCCGCAATGGGCCTGGCGTTCGACTTCTGGGGAGACGCGTGGGGGGGACGCCTTTCCGGTATCGTCCGGGACAGACCTGAACTTTTTACGGGGAAGGAAGGTGCAGACCGGTTCCGGGCATTTGAGTCGCTCTTCGAGCTTGAGGAAGCCCGGGCGTTTATCCGGGAGATGCAGGCCCTGGACACCATGCTGAAACACATGACCCGGACTCATCCCCTGGAGACAAGATTTGTCGAAAAAGAACCGTTGACATGCCGGCAGGTCCTGTTTCACCTCTGGGCCCGCCGGGTGTTGGGCCTGAAGCCGGGCTTTGACGGCATCACGCAGGAACAGGTCGTGGCCTTTTTCCGCCGCATCCGGAGCGGGGAAGAAGGCCCGCCATACCGGGTGTCCGCGGCCGGCGCGGAATTTGTCAATGATTTCATGGCATATGCCCGGGACATGGCCCCCGGGATGAAAAAGAGCCTTGAAGACGCGCTTTTCCGGATCTGGCAGGAATTTTCCGGGGAATATGAGTGGGTGGAAACCGATGACCTGGAAGGAAGATTCATGCAATTCCTGGTCGTTGTTCCGGGTGCCGGGGAATGAAACGATACACGGCCCGGATTCACTGAGACTGTCGGCGCGGGTTACGAGCCGTCTGCCGGTCCCGGCCAACGAAATTCCGTTCCATACACGCCATGATGGCGTTCATCTCCGTTTCCCCGTGGTTCAGAAACACGACAAAGCGCCAGATCCTGCCCGGTGCCGGCTCAAAGTAACCTGCCCGTGTCCGGATCCCTTTCAGCGTGCCGGTTTTATAGAAGGAACACCCCTCCGACCTGAGAAGATGCCGGTAGGGCCTGAACCGGTCCAGAACGGTCGCCATGTCCAGCACGGTTAACCGGTTTTTCCTCGAAACGCCGGACCCCTCCACGAGGGTAATGTCTTTCAGATGCAGCTCTTTATTCGCATAGTCCCGGAGCACCCGCATGCCTTTGTCCAGCGTGCCGGGGGGGCCGTACACGCGGGCGCCCGTGGTGATACAGATCTGATTGGCCACAAAGTTGCTGGAAAAGGCCATCATCTTTTGAATAACGTCTTTCAATGTGAACGGAGAAACCCACGTGAAAACCCGTTTGTCTTCCGGCGTTACAAGGCCGGGACGGATCGTGCCCCGGATTTCCGTGCCTTTTCTGCGCAGGAAACAGGCCAGGAGCGCTCCGGCATAACGTGCGGCTTCCGCCGCGTCGTGACAGATGGTGTAACGTCCCTGTTTCAGACCCAGCGATCGGATTTTTCCCCGGGCAAACGCCGTGATGGGGGTCTGGGCTTCTGAAGTGACAATCCTTCCCTGCCGGTCACGACGGAAAAATACCGTGCTGAAGTTCGCGCACAATGCCCCAGGCGGCGCATCATACGGATTGGCCGATCGGCCCGTTCCGGGAATTCTCAGGTCTTGCGAGAAATAAGAGATGTCGAGGACCAGGTCGTTGATTGAACGGAATCGGTGCGAAAGCTCATCTGCGATCTCCTGCCAGACTTCCGACGTGAGCATGGGATCGCCGTAGCCTTTTATTTTCAGATTGTCCGAGGAGTCCATGTAAAACGCGGTTCGGAACCGGAAGGTAAGGCCCAGATGGTGGATAGCGGTAAGAGCGGTCAGAAGCTTGAGTGTGGAAGCGGGAACATATGGTCTGTGCTCGTTTCTTTGGTACACAACGCGGCTGTCCGGTGAGATGAGCACAATGGCGGCCTCCCGGGAGGCCTGATCCAGACAGGGCACGTCCTGTTCCGCCCGGCAAACCGCTGGAGGGAAAATACTAAATGCAATGAGGATGAGGGCCGTGCACAGGCATTTGCCGCCGATCCATGCCAGGCCTGCGGAAGAATCCCCGCGTTCGGGACTCCGCGTTCGGCTCGATCCATCAAAGGTCTTTCGCGTCCGGGTCATTTGTTATGCGGGATTCTTCCGGAGACTGTGCCGGGAAATTTTCCGGTATGTTTTCCGGAAAGGGGTGATCCACATATTCCCGGATGGTTTCGATCCTGGCGGCCGGAGATTTACGCCTGTCGATGAACAGGTGGTACTCCCCCCTGATCCGGCAGAGCCCGTCTCTCAGTTTCAGTCCCGCGGCCTCAAGCAGGTCGTAATGAATCCGGATTCCTTTTCCCAGCGCCTTGTCTTCCAGTTCCGACAACTTCTTTTGAAGCCTTCCGGATCCGGTCTTTTTCTGTTTGGATGCTTTCATAAACGATCGGAGGCGGTTCGGAGAACCTGGGCAGTCCCGCAAAATTTCATAGGTGTATCCCGGTCAGGTGGCGATCCGGCCCGGGCTTCGGGGAGGTGTCCCCGGGGGAACTCCCATTACATGTTTTCTTCTACCACCTTATAGCCTTTCGGCACGACAAAATCGAAAATGCCCTTTTCAAAATTTTCCTTCGGCCGGATATCACTGAGCGTGAATACCGTGACGGAACCCAACTGGTAGTGGATGCGGATGATGCGGATGGTGTGATCCTGTGTTACCGTGAGGATCATCCGGTTGATGCTCTGCCATGGCCGGACAGGCCGGAGTTCGACCTGGCTTTCTCCCTGGTCGTTGGGTTTGAGCAGGGAGACCCGGAACCGTTCCTGCACCCGCACAAGACCGCGGAAAATGTCGCTCAGCAGTTTCAGTTCCTTTCCGAATTCCTTTGCGGAATATTTGTAAACACGTTTTTCATCCGGGACATCCCACCAGATCGTGGTCCCGTCCGCAATAACGGTTTCGACTTTCGGCGTTTTCTGGTCCAGCCTGAGAGAGCAGGGGGGCCGGAAAGACATCTGACCGGTGGCCAGGTCTCCCTTGATCTGATCCCCCAGCATGGTCATGGTTTTTGAGATAACTTCCCGGCGATAGGACAGGGTAAGCCCCGGAAGGCCCCCGTATTTTTTCTGAATGCCGGTCAGTAGCCGTGCCAGATCGTCGTTTGCAGATCCGGGCATCGGGATCAGAGTCAAAAAAAGACAGATTGCAGTGATGATCCCCTTCATTATTTCAGGCCCCCTTCCGACCATATACATCCCGCGGGCGGACCCCGTCCGACGGTCCGACGATGCCTTCCGTCTCCATGGCCTCGATCATCCTCGCGGCGCGGTTGTACCCGACCCTGAGTTTGCGCTGGAGCATGGAAATGGAGGCCTGGCCGGTTTTCAGGACAACATCCACGGCTTCATTATATTTTTCATCCAGTTCCGAATCCTTCGCTTCCGGGCTTTCCTCTGCAGTGATATTGGACAGGATGGTTGTGTCATAATCCGGTTTTCTCTGTTTTTTCAGGAAGTCAGTGACATGTTTGACTTCTTCCTCAGACACGTAGGCCCCGTGAATCCGGGTCAGGCGTGCCACGCCCGGCGGCAGAAAAAGCATGTCGCCGTCGCCCAGGAGATGTTCCGCGCCGATCGTGTCCAGGATCGTTCGTGAGTCCACCTTTGATGAGACCTGGAAGGATATCCGGGCCGGAAAATTGGCCTTAATGATGCCTGTGAGTACATCCACCGAGGGACGCTGCGTGGCGATAATCAGATGAATCCCTGCGGCGCGGGCCATCTGGGCCAGCCGGGTGATGGCGTCCTCGACTTCTTTTGAAGAGACCATCATGAGGTCCGCCAGTTCGTCAATGAGAATGACGATGTAGGGCAGGGTCTTGTCAATTCCCCCGGATTTGTCCTCATCCCCCGTTTTCTCCCGATTGACAACCTTCCGGTTGTAGGTGTCAATGTTTCGGACACCCCGGTCGGAAAGAAGCATGTAACGCCTTTCCATTTCAGTCACCGCCCATTTCAGTGCCCGGGTGGCGTCCTTGGGCTGGGTGACCACGGGATGCAGAAGATGGGGAATATCCTGGTACACGGAAAGTTCGATCCTTTTCGGATCAATCATCAGGAGCTTGGTCCTGTCCGGAGGGGATTTGAACAGAAGACTGTTGATAATGGTGTTGATGCAGACGCTCTTTCCGGTTCCCGTGGCCCCGGCCAGAAGAAGGTGCGGCATCCGCGTCAGGTCCGTAATCATGGCTGTTCCGGTGATATCCTTGCCCAGGGCAATGGGGAGTTTCAGCCTGGAGGCGGTGAAATTTTCGTCCGAGAGGACTTCTTTTAAAAAAACGGGATCCCGGTTGTTGTTGGGGATCTCAATGCCGATAGCGGCCTTGCCCGGAATGGGAGCCACGATGCGTATACTGGGCGCCCGAAGCGTCAGCGCAAGGTCGTCGGAGAGTCCGGCCACTTTACTGATTTTTACCCCGGGAGCGGGCCTGAACTCATACATGGTGATGACCGGCCCGGGCAGGATTTCCTTGACCTCGCCGTGGACCCCGAAATCCTCGAGCTTTTTTTCGAGCCGCCGGGCGTTCATCTCCAGACTTTCACGCTGGATCTGCAGATTTTTCTTTTCAGGCGGATCTTTCAGGAGATCGAGCGAAGGCAGTTTGAATGCCCCGGTGTCTTCCATGAAGGCGAATTTCTGCTGCTGGGGTCTCCTGACCGGCTCGGGTTTGGGCTTGACAATCCTGACCTTTGGCTTTGTCCTGCGCTTGTTCCTCGCCACAAGGGTTTTCCGTGCGCGCCTTTTCCGCTCACGCCTTTTTTTGATAATTTCCCCGACCCGCCTGACGATTACCAGGATCCCTATGCCGGCTGTTGAAAGGACCCGGCCCAGGGACAGGCGGGTGATCAGCATAAGCGAGATGATGAAAACAGCGGAAAGCAGGATGAGCCCCCCGGCCTCATTGAGAAATCCTTTTGTAAATTCGGCCAGGTGAAGCCCGATAAATCCGCCCGCTTCCATAGGGTGCCCCCGGAAAACAGGGGCGGCCGGAAAGAGCAGATTAAAAATGCCGGAAAGAGAAACGGGCAGGACAATCATGGCAACGG
>CAYTJI010000090.1:0-2796 GCA_964438065.1 uncultured Desulfobacteraceae bacterium
ATTCCACCCGGTTTGTGGGGGTACGCGGGATCATGAAACAACGGCTGGTGGCGGACGACGTGGATGTCTCGGTACTCGCCAGGGGAACGCCCGGTTTTACGGGGGCGGACCTGGAAAACATGGCCAATGAAGCCGCGCTTCTGGCCGCCAGACGCGGCAAAGACAGGATCGAAATGGTCGAGTTTGAAGACGCCAAGGACAAGGTCCTGATGGGAACGGAACGGCGAAGTATGATTATCAGTAATGACGAAAAGCGGATTACCGCCTACCATGAATCCGGACACACCCTGGTGGCCAAGCTTCTGCCCAACGCCGCTCCCGTACACAAGGTGACCATTATCCCAAGGGGGAGGGCCCTGGGATTGACCCAGCAGCTGCCCATGGATGAAAAACATACCCATCCCAAAGACTATCTTCTCGACAACATTTCAATACTCATGGGCGGCCGGGCGGCCGAGGAACTTGTCCTCAATACGCAGACGACCGGTGCGGGCAATGATATTGAAAGGGCGTCGGACCTGGCCCGCAAGATGGTCTGCGAATACGGGATGAGTGATAATCTGGGACCCCTGTCTTTCGGAAAAACGGACGAACAGATCTTCCTGGGCCGGGAAATCGCCCAGCACAGGGACTACAGCGAATCCACCGCAGAAAAAATCGATGCCGAGGTAAAACGGATTGTCACCACCGCCTATGACAAAACCATGGCGCTTCTGAAAGAAAATCTGGAAACCCTGCACAACATGGCAGCCGCACTTCTGGACAGGGAAACCCTGACCGGTGATGATATTGATGACATCATGCAGAATACCGTCCAGACGGTTTCGTGAGGGTTACTTTTTTCGCGTAATGGCGATGCCGGGCAAAAGACGACTTGAGGATGAACACTGGAATCAAAGGCTTATGGCCGATCTCACATTAAGCTGGTCTGATTTTTCCCTCTGTCTGGGCCGGAAAACCCATATTATGGGGGTCCTGAACGTCACGCCGGACTCTTTCTCCGACGGGGGCCGTTATCTGGAGATCGACCAAGCGGTCGAGCACGCCCTCGAAATGGCCCGCGAAGGAGCTGACATAATTGATGTGGGGGGAGAGTCCACCCGTCCCTATTCCCGGCAAATATCCGCCGAAGAAGAACTGGATCGTGTCATTCCCGTCATTGAGACCATCACGAAAGAGCTGTCCATCCCCGTCAGCATCGACACATACAAGAGTGCGGTCGCACGGGAGTGCCTGAAGGCCGGGGCGTCGATGGTCAACGATATCAGCGCATTGCGGTTTGACCCCCGCATGGCCCCGGTTGTCGCTCAGGCAGGTGTACCGCTGATTCTCATGCACATGAAAGGCACCCCCCGGAACATGCAGGAAAATCCGGTCTATGATGATGTTGTCTCGGAAATCCTCACTTTCCTCAGGCACGCCGTGGATCAGGCCACCGGGGCCGGAGTGCGGGATGATCTCATCATCATCGACCCCGGGATCGGATTTGGAAAAACATCCGAACACAATCTCGAAATCATCCGGAATCTGACCCGGTTCGCTTCTCTGGGAAAACCTGTTCTGCTGGGGACATCCAACAAGGCATTTATCGGCCACCTTCTGGATAAGAAACCCCACCAGAGAGATACAGGTACAATGGCCACCATTGCCGCCGGGGTGATGAACGGCGCCCATATTGTGAGGGTTCACAATGTCCAAAAGGCTGTCGAAACCGTCAAAATCATTGATGCCATCCGCGGACTTTCTTGAAAAAGAGGCCTTTGAAAAATGACTAATTTTGTGCCAATTCAAGTCGAAGATCCCGGACTATGAGCGGGGGAAGGCGAAATTTATAACCGCAGGAATATATTGAATATTTCGAGGATTATAATTTGAGCCTGACGCCGAGTTGGTGCAAAAGTGGTCGTTTTTCAAAGGTCTCAAACAAAGGGTGTTGGGCCGCGGCCAAACACCCGGAACCGGGTCCGTTTTGCACAGGATGCCGCAAACCGGAATAAAAAAGGGAGCAATCATGCTTTTATGTATTGATATCGGCAACACTAATATTGCGCTGGGTGTCACGGACAGCGGGAAGATACTCAGGCACTGGCGCCTGAGAACCGAAAAAGACATCACCTTTGACGAACTCGGGATACTGGTGGACAACCTGTTCAGATCAGCGGACCTGAAGATGACGGATATACGGGATATCATTATCTCCTGCGTGGTCCCCCCTCTGCTCAACACCTTCAGGGATTTCTGCCGGCACTACTTTGATGTCAAACCCCTGGTCGTCGGGCCCGGTATTGATATGGGAATGCCGAACCTGTATGATAACCCCCGGGAAGTCGGTGCCGACCGGATCGTCAATGCCGTCGGGGCCTACCGGAAGTACCGTCGGGCACTTGTGGTTATCGACTTTGGAACCGCAACAACCTTTGACTACATATCACAGGAAGGCTCTTATATCGGTGGTGCCATATCTCCCGGGGTTCTGATCTCCTGCGAGGCCCTTTTCCAGAAGACTTCCAAACTGCCGAGAGTGGAAATATTTACGGAGCCCAAAAGCGTTGTTGGCAGAGACACGGTCAGCAGTATAAATGTCGGCATTATCTACGGGTACGCGGGGCTGGTGGACGGTATCGTGAATCGAATGAAAAAAGAGTCCCGGGAGGCGGTGACGGTTGTCGCCACAGGCGGCCTGGCGCCCCTGATCTGTGACGTTTCCGAGACCATCGACCATGTGGAGGAATTTCTGACCCTGGAAGGGCTGATGGCCATTTTTGAAAGGAACCGGTAAAACCGCTTGGCAAACCG
>CAYTJI010000090.1:2806-6974 GCA_964438065.1 uncultured Desulfobacteraceae bacterium
TCCATAAATGAGTCCCGCCATGGCGGGACTCATTTATGGATGGACATTATTTCAGTTTTCCGTAATGTCCGAATAAAACAGCCCGTATCGGGGCCGGGCTGCGGGGGTTCTTTGCGGATCCGCGCATTACCCTGCAGGGATGCGATTACAGCCCGGGCTGAACCGGACTTTTGAGATGTGTTGCGCTTCGGGCCGAATCCGTCGAAACCTTTGAACCGAAACACTGCCCTTATTTTGTTCTCATGAAAGGCACCTGGAATGTCCCCCTCATAAAACCTCCCCGGCTCAAGACAGGCGACACCATCGGCATTGTTTCCCCTGCGGGTCCGGTCCGGGAAACAGACCTGGAACCCGGCCTTTCGGTCCTCGAGTCTTCCGGTTACCGGATTCGGTTGGGGGATCATGTGTATGACACGAAAGGCTACCTTGCAGGAGAGGACAGCGCCCGGCTGAGTGACCTCCACGCCATGATCACTGACCCGGAAATCACGGCCGTATTCTGCGCGCGCGGCGGGTACGGCAGCATCCGCCTCCTGGACATGATAAACTATGATCTGATACGTGAACATCCCAAGATTCTTGTCGGGTACAGTGATATCACGGCCCTTCTGACAGCCATTCACGGAAAAACCGGCCTGGTCACCTTTCACGGTCCCATGGTCCGGGATCTTGAACCGGGCCGAAAACGCGACTGGGACAGCCTGCGTCGCCTTCTCGGTTCAGACGGATCGCCTGAACTGAAGCTCGATGCATGCGGCGTACCTGTGTCCGGCAGTGCCAAAGGACATCTGATCGGCGGCAACCTGAGCATGATCTGTCATCTGCTCGGAACCCCGTTCATGCCTCCTCTGAACGGAGGCGTGCTTTTTCTTGAGGACAAGGGAGAAGCCCTGTATCGTGTGGACCGGATGCTGATGCATCTTTTCCTGAGCGGGTGTTTGAAAGGAATCACGGCGCTTATCTCGGGGCGGTTTGAGGGCTGCGGTGAACCGGACGGTATCAACCGGCTTTTTCTATCTCTTGCCTCCAGGCTCGGTGTCCCGCTGGTCACCGGGTTTCCTCTTGGCCACGGACGGGAAAATCTTGCTCTTCCGATGGGAACGACCGCCGAGCTGGACACGAAACGGATGACGCTGACGATCACGGAAGCGTGTGTTGCATGAAAAATATCAACCCCCTTTCCGACCTGAAAAATCAGGTCGAAAACAATACAAGGATTATCCGGATAGAGGGACCTTCCGGCTCTGCGCAATCCTATTTTTTTTCACAGTTTCTCAGGGATCTCAAAAGAAGCTGCCTGGTGCTTCTCCCCGATAAAACGGAAGCTGAGAAATTCTTTAAAGAGCTTGGTTTTTTCATGGCATCTCCGGAAGGGGCCCGGCCTGCGGAACCGGTGCGCCTTCACGAATTCCCCCCATACGATATCTCCCCCCTGGCGGGACTCAGCCCGCACCGTGAACTCGTGACGCGGAGGATCCAGGCAGTCTATGCGCTGATGAGTGCTGAATCCCCGGTTGTCGTCACGTGCCTCGAAGCCGCATGCCGCAAGATTCTTCCCAAAAAGGAACTGGTCCTGTCACACGAATATTACGAGGTCGGGGAGGACGTGGACCGGGACAGTCTTCTCAAAAAACTTGATACACTGGGGTATCAACGGGTCTCCATTGTCGAGGAACGCGGGGACTATGCAGTGAGAGGGGGAGTCATCGACGTTTTTTCGACGCTCTATCCCTCGCCGATCCGTCTGGAATTCTGGGGAGACCGTGTGGAATCCATCCGGCAGTTTGACCCTCTGAGTCAGCGGTCCATGGATCACATGAAAGAGATGGTGCTCCTTCCCGCCAACGAAGTGATCATGGACAAAACCGCCGTGCAGAGGGCACGGTCCATGGGAAGGTTTCCGGGAAGCGACACAGGCGTTTCCGGATTTCCCGGGCAGGAGGCCTGGCTCAGCCACTTTTATGAGGAACTCGACACGATCTTCCACTATCTTCCCCATGACGGAGTCATCGCCATCGTTGATCCGCATCGTATGCAAGGCGTTTCAAAAAAGATTAAGGAAAAATTCAGCAAAGATGTGGAAAAATACCGGGAGGAAGCCGCTGCAAAGGGGAAGCCTTTTCCCCAGGTCGACGGCCACTGCATCACGTTCGGCGAGCTTGGCGCCTTGCTCGGCAAACATCAGCAAATCCTGCTCGGCGGGGTCCCGTTCGAATCCGATGGCTCCCCGAACGGAACAATCCGGGTCAAGGGGAAATTTTATCTGGATGACGACCTGGATATTTTCATGGCCGGAAAAGGTCGGGTCTCCATGGCCCCTCTGGCCGAGAAGATCGCCCACTGGCTCGCGTTACGCGCCACTGTCGTGCTGGTCATCCGGACCGAACAGCAGACGGAACGGCTCAGGGGAATCCTGAAAAACTATGACGTCCACGTCGACCGTGTCACCCGGTGCTGGACGGAAGTGTCCGGAAAACCGGGTTTGACGATCTGTATCGGCCGGCTTTCAAAAGGATTTACCTGGCCGGACATCGGCCTGTATGTGATCACCGAAGATGAAATATTCGGACCCAAACGCGGGTTGTCCCGGGGGAAAAAGGCACGGAAGAAAGAGGCCTTGAAATGGTCCACCTTCAGCCAGTTGAAAGCCGGGGATTACATCGTTCACGAAGACCATGGCATCGGCCGTTACGGCGGGCTGTCCAAAATGGAAATCGGTGGGAAAGTCAACGACTTTGTCATCATAGAATACGCTGAAAACGCCAAGCTGTATATCCCTGCAGACCGCATCAATATCATTCAGAAGTACGCGGGCGCTGATGACAGGGACCCGAAGCTGGATCAGCTGGGGGGACGGTCCTGGGATATTGCCAAGCAAAAGGCCGGAAATTCGATCCGGAAAATCGCCAGACAGCTTGTGGAACTGTACGCACTCAGAAAACACCGAAAGGGGTTCGCTTTTTCCCGGCCGGACACTTCTTTCAGAGAATTCGAGGCATCATTCGAGCACGAAGAAACCCCCGACCAGATCCGGGCCATCGAGAATGTGCTCGAAGACATGGTTTCCGATGAACCCATGGACCGGCTCATCTGCGGGGACGTGGGCTTCGGCAAAACGGAGATTGCGATCCGGGCCGCTTTCAAGGCCGTGTCGGACGGAAAGCAGGTGGCGTTTCTGGTCCCGACAACCGTTCTGGCGGAACAGCATTATAAAACATTCCATTCAAGATTCAAAGACTACCCCGTCCGGGTCGGTATCCTGAGCCGGTTCAAGACCCGGACGGAACAGACCCGCGTGATCGGAGAGCTCCGGTCCGGGAAAATCGACGTCCTGATCGGAACCCACCGGATGCTGCAGAAAGATGTCAGATTCGCGGACCTGGGCCTGCTGATTATTGACGAGGAACAGCGCTTCGGGGTCAAACAAAAGGAAATGCTCAAAAGATACCGCTCCCTTGTGGATGTGCTGGCCATCACCGCCACACCTGTTCCCCGGACACTGCAGATGTCCATGATGGGAGTCAGAGACCTGAGCCTGATTGAAACGCCGCCCGAAGACCGCCTGGCGATCCAGACACACCTGTCTCCCTATGACCCGGCTCTCATTGCCCGGGCCATCAACGCTGAGTTGGAAAGAGGCGGACAGGTCTTTTTTGTCCACAACCGTGTCCGCAGCATCCGGTATATTGCGGAGCAGTTGAGGCAGCTCGTCCCCCGGGCCCGCCTTGACATTGCCCACGGCCAGATGAGGGCGAGAGACCTGGAAGGTACCATGATCCGATTTCTCAGAAAAGAGATCGACGTCCTGGTCTGCACGACCATTATCGAATCCGGTCTGGATATCCCATCGGCCAACACCATCATTATCAACGAAGCCGACCGGTTGGGCCTGGCGCAGATCTACCAGTTGAGGGGCCGGGTGGGAAGGGCCAGGGAAAAGGCCTATGCCTATCTGCTTGTGTCGGAGAACTCCACACTGACGCGGGACGCCGAAAAAAGGCTCAGGGCGCTCATGGACTTTTCGAACCTGGGTGCGGGGATTCATCTGGCCATGCATGATCTGAGGATCAGGGGGGGCGGCAACATCCTGGGATTTGCCCAGTCCGGACACATTACGGCCATCGGTTACGAACTTTATCTGAAATTGATTGAACGGGCCATTGCGGAG
>CAYTJI010000091.1:0-6959 GCA_964438065.1 uncultured Desulfobacteraceae bacterium
ATCGGACAAAAACATGATCCATACTTCTTTAATGCCCGTGTGAACAATTTTAACAATCAGCACCACCAGTAGAACTGGTGGTATGAGGAAGCCCCCTAAAAGAGGCCATTGTCTTCTCGGGTTTTCGACAGGATTTACCCCGCCACACGCGGGGCAGGCATGGATTGACCGGATTTCTTTGCCGGTTTCCAGATGAAACCGGCAAAACACAATCGCCTTCGGCGAAGGCTTTTCCTCTGCATCACGTGAAATTGCTCTCAGTATCGGAACTCGGCCTTGATGTTTGCTCTATTCCCCTCCGCAACGCGGATGCAGTATTTGCCTCGGCTTCCGGCCGGGGCAAATAATCTTGTAAATCCTGTCGATCCTGTCGAACATAAGGTCTCTCTTTTCGCGGGAAACGGCAGAGCCTTTTTAATTCTCACCGGTAGAACCGGTGGATTATTTATGATTTAGGTTAAACCAGCATGGCTGGACAGCAATAAACCCAGCCACCCCCTGACATGAAAATACAGTCCGCATATTCGGCCGCCGCCGGGGGTATTTTCACGGTAAAATATTACAAAGGAAAACGACCGTGATCAGAAAAATGTTTGAAAAACCCTACTTTGCTCTTTCCCTGGTATTTATCTTTTCCGTACTGGGTGCGCTTTCCTTCCGGACCATGCAGAAAAACCTGTTTCCGGATGCCAACCGGCCCAGGATCGCGGTGGTTACCATAGAGCCGGGCGCGTCGGCAGAAGATATCGCCAACCATATTTCGAGGAAGATTGAAGCGGAACTGCATACCATCGATCTGGTCCGCAAGGTAAGCTCCACTTCCAAGGAAGAAGTCTCTGTGGTGATGGCGGAATTTGAATATGAAAAAGGGCTGGATGCGGCCAGTGTTGACGTCACAAACTCCTTGAGCAAGATCATTACAACGCTTCCCGACGATATTCTGACCCCGCAGGTCTACAAGATAGGTAACGCGATCCAGCCCATCATGGTCCTGGCCGTCAAACCGAAAGACGGGCGGCCCCTGAGTCTTGCGCAGGTCCGTCAGATCGCGGATAACCAGCTCAAGGATGACCTGCTGAATATCCCGGGAGTGGCCGATGTGGACGTGTTCGGCGGATATCAACGGGAAATTCGGATCGATGTGGACCCCGGGTCCCTGGACCGCTATGGACTGTCCGTAGCCGATGTGACCGCCGCTGTATCACGAAAAAACAGAAATATCCCGGCAGGACTGATGATAGACAGGCACAACCATATCCTGCTTAAATCCTCGGATGAAATCACGCATCTGGACGGATTCATGGAGATACAGATAACCGATAATGTGAAGCTGAAAGACATTTCCCATATTCATTACGGGTACAGGGATCGTCTTTCCGCATACCATGGAAACGGAGCGCCTGCCATCGGCCTGGGCATCATGCGGGCTGAAGGCGGAAATACCATGTCAGCCATCCAGGCGGTCAATAGCCGGATACCTTTCTTGAAGACCAAATACGGCAATCTGGATATCCGGACCGCGGATACACAGGAGAAGCTTATCAACCTGAGTATCGGCAATATGCTGGATGCCTTGAGAGACGCCATCATCATGACCCTTTTTGTGATGTTCCTCTTTCTGGCGAATTTCCACAGCATCCTGATTACAGCCGTTTCGATCCTGTTCACTTACCTGATGACCATTGCCTTTATGGGCCTTCTCAATATGGAATTTAATATCGTCACCCTGACCGCCATTATTCTTGCCGTGGGGCTTCTCCTGGATGATGCCATAGTCGTGTTGGAAAACATTGAAAGGCATTATTATGAGCTGAAAAAGCCCGCACATCTCGCGGCGGTGGAAGGAACCACGGAAATCATGCTGGCGGATTTTTCAGGCACGTTTACGACCGTCATCGTACTGGTGCCGATTCTCGTTATCGGCGGCTATGTCCAGATGCTTCTGCGGCAATTCTGCACGGTATTGATCCTGGCACTGATCTCGTCCTATGTGGTATCCATTACCGTCATCCCTCTTTTTTCTCCCCTTGTGATGAAAAAGACGCCCCATAAAAACCGTCTCGAACTGCTTGTTTATAACTTCAATATCTATATCGTGAACCCTCTGGTCGGTTTTTATCTTTCCATGGTGAGGCTCGTGCTGGAAAGAAAAAAGATCGTTATCCTTTTTCTGATCCCGCTGGTTCTGGCCATGATGGTGACCCGAAAGGCGGTGATCCCGATCCTCGGCAGGGACCTGATGCCCCCAATGGACACCGGCATTGTCAAGGTATCTTTTGCCACGGATGAAAACACCTCTATCGAAGAAAGCGACAAAATACTTTCGCAGATGGAAAAGGCAGTATACGGTTTTCCCGGTGTACAGATGGTTTCTTCCACCCTGGGGTCGGAACCGGGGGCCTTCAGTTTCGGCAGTGGTAAAGAGCCCCAGAGCGGCGCCATGACGATCCATTTTATAGACCGTTTCCACCGCAAAAAAACCATCTGGCAGCTGGAAGAAGCCCTGAGGGATGCTTTTCACAGGGTTCCGGGGCTGCACTATGTGAATGTATATGATTTCGGCGCAACGCCCCTTTCAAGCATTGCCACAAGTGTCGATCTGATGATCACCGGAGACGATATAAAAAAGCTTGACGAAATAGGGGCGCAGGTCGCCACAGCGCTTCACGGCGTCAAAGGCCTTACCTCGGTATCCCGGAGTTGGTATACGGATAAACGGGAACTGCAGTTTACCATAGATGAGTTCCAGGCGTCCCGTTACCGTATCCGACCCGCGGACATATCCTCTCAGATCGGCGCCGCCCTGCGGGGCCGCATTTCCTCCGTGTACAATATACCCAATGAAAACGGCCTCGGGGTACGCGTCCAGTTTAAAAAGATCTGCCGCGACAGCATGAAAGATCTTGATACCATGCTTATTAAAACGCCCGAAGGCCAGATCCCCCTGAAGGTGTTTGCCCGGGTGACGCCGGTCTTTTCTCCGGGGGTCATCACCCGGCAGAATCTCCAGTACAGCCTGGATATCTATGGCTACCGGGCAACGACCGCGATTACCCACATACAAAAGGAGATTGACAGGAAGGTTATCCCCGGGATTGATATTCCCTCCGGCTTTCATTTGAGCAAGGAGGGAGAGATTGCGCAGATGAAGCTTTCATCCACAAGGCTGGCACATGCCATGACGATTGCCCTTATCCTCCTCTATTTTTCTTTGGTGGTCACCTTCTCTTCCTGGAAGAACCCCTTTACCATCATGCTGGCAATCCCCCTGGCAGCATTGGGGAGCATGTGGTTGATGCTCGGATTCGGGGCGCATCAGTGCATGCCTTCCATGATGGGGCTGATTCTCCTGGCCGGTGTGATTGTCAACAATTCGATCCTCCTTATCGATTTTATCGAAGCGGGCAGGAAAAAGGGCAAGGATGTGCATGATGCCATCCTGGATGCCATCCGGCTTCGGGCAAGGCCAATCCTCATGACCGCGTTCGGGACGAGTGTCGGGATGCTGCCGGTGGCATTTCAGCGCGCCGTGGGACTGGAACGGCTTTCTCCTCTCGCGGTGGTCGCCATTGGGGGCCTGATTATCGGGACATTCCTCACGTTAATCTACGTGCCCATATTTTACATCCTTTTTGAGCGGCTGAAGGAGCGTATTGCCGTTGGAATCCATGGGTTAAAGGGAGAAGAACATGTTTAGAAGGATTTTCACATGCAGCGCTCTCATCTTTTTTCTGATATGGCCCTATGCCGGTGAATGCCGGCCGCCTGTTTTTGATCTGGTGCGGGCAACCGACTACGCACAGCGGAATTCGCCTTTTCTCAAGGCCAAGGCCTCTGAAATAGAGGCGCAAAAGGGAGACCAGCTCGCCACACGGGCAAGCCTGCTGCCTGTCCTTTCCCTGAATGGGGACTATACCCGTTACAAGCTTGACCATGGGATACTTACCGGTGTTACGGGAGAAGATCAGAGAACAGACAATGAAAGACTTTCCGGGGGGGTAAGGTTCAATTTTGTGGCGTTTGATTTCGGAAAAAACTATTTTAATTATCAGGGAGCGACCTGCCGGGTCAAAAGTAAAGAAAACGAATATGAACGCGTCCGGCAGACGCTTATATTTAATGTGTCGAGGATATATTATTCGCTGATTACTGTCGATAAAACAATAGGGGCAACCAACACCACGATCCAAAGCCTGAAAGCCCTGGAAAATGAAACTGAAAAAAAAGTCGAAGTCGGACGTCTGCCTGAAGTGGATCTTTTGAAAATCCAGGTCGGTCTGTCAAAAAGCATCGATGATCTGTCCCGTCTGAAGACCCTTCGAGAAGAACTGACCGGGGAACTCAAAAGGCTTATGGGCTACAGAGAGGAAAGCGAGCCCGAATTTACGTTTGAGCCGGTAAGAACAGTCGAACAGAAAGCATTTGACACAGAAAAACTCATTATTGCGGCATACGCGGGCAGGGATGATCTGAAGAGTATCGAACATAATATCAAAGGGCTGGAATATCAGATCAGATCCGTCAAAGCATCGTATCTGCCAAGGGTCGATCTTGAGGCGGGATACAGTGAACAGGCCCCCGGCGACGGCGATTTCAAGACCGACGGCCAGGCCGGTGTCGTTGTTTCCATGCCCATCTTCGACGGATTCTACCGAAAAGGACGGACGGGAAAACTTGCCGCTGAAAAGGGACGGTTAAAATTTCTGTGGCAGGACAAAAAACTGGAGATTGAAAAAGAAGTGCGAACAGCGGTGAAGGATTATCAGGAAACGCTTACGCGCGTCCATTCCACAAAACGCTCGGTCGACCATGCTGAGGAGGTTTTGAGAATCGAAAAACTGAAATACGACCTGGGGAGGACGACCATAAACTTTGTTCTGGAGGCCGAAGGCGCCCTTTTAACCTCTCGATCCCTGTTTTACAAGGCCTACTACGATCACTTCATCGCGGAAGACGCGATCGCACTGGCGGTCGGGAACCTGCATCGGACCGGGACAACAGGGCTGGCAGATCAACTGTGCCCGTCAGGCTCCGAACCGGAACTCGGTGCCGGAAACAGTGCGCAATTTTCCGTTGAATCCCGAAATGTTTTCCGGAAGGTCCGGGACCGGAAATAATTGTTGAAGCACCGGACCGATTGTGTTTACATATCCCGGGCCTCAGGCAGGGAATGAACCCTCCCCCGGTGGTCCTGACGATGATCGTGGAGGAAACCGGGATGGACCGCCCTGTTCTTTACCTTGTGCCCATCCACAAATGGAGACCTTTGAAAAATGACCGATTTTGTGCCAAATCAAGAAAGGCGAAAATTATAACCGCAGGAATATTAACCATATGCCTGCCTGTCCCGTCCGGCAGACAGGCAGGCGCCGGGTGGGTACAAAAGTGGTGGCTTTTCAAGGGGCTCGGGCGGTCGTTGATTGTTGTTCCCGTCATCTTGTCACCGGTGGTATGAAAGCATGGATGATTATAAGAAACGACTGGCCTTAACGCTGGCCGAAACAGGGGCTCTTTTTTTTGATTCGGATCTTTTTCTGAAGGACGGGCGTCCCACACCCTATTTTGTCAATATGGCCATGTTCCGGACCGGGCGCCTGTGCCTGGAACTGGGGTCGTTTTTCGCTTCCATGATGGTGTCGAAGGGTATCCTGGAACAAACCGATATCATTGTGGGGCCGTCCTACAAAGGCAGTGCCATTGCGCTTTCTACCAGTATCGCCCTTTGGA
Organism: uncultured Desulfobacteraceae bacterium; assembly: GCA_964438065.1. Classification (GTDB taxonomy): domain Bacteria; phylum Desulfobacterota; class DSM-4660; order Desulfatiglandales; family Desulfatiglandaceae; genus CAYTJI01. The sequence goes on from CAYTJI010000091.1 coordinate 5,728, forward strand.
AGGATTCCGGCCGGGATCTGGCCTATGACTATGACCGGAAGGAAGCCAAGACGCACGGGGAGTCGAGCGGCATGAAAAGCATGTTTGTCAACAGTGCTTTTTTTGACGGGTGCCGGGTATTTGTCGTGGATGACGTGGGCACGTCCATGCGCACCAAGTACGATCTTCTGAGCAAGATAGAAGATACGGCACGGGAACGCGGAATCCGTGTCCGGGTCGTAGGGGTCGGGATCGCCATTGACCGGGAACAGACGACAGCCGTATATGACCATGACGGAAACGTGGTGCTTGGTGAAAAAGGCCGCGATGCGATCCGGGATTTTGTCTCCGGCAGCGGGGTTCCGGTTTTTGCTGTCGCCCGTATAAGAGAAGTGCTGGAATATCTGTACCGGGAAAAGGTGCCCGTGATGATTCACGGAAGCAAAACACCGATTGACGAGGAGACAAAGGCACGGTTTGACGCCTATATGCATGCCTATGGCGTGGGGCCGGATGGCGTTTGAAGGAAAACCCGTAAAAACAGACCGACACCGGACGAGAGATGTATGATCGAAAAGATCTTCCGGATTTGATCCGGCACATTTTGAGCAACAGAGAACCGCACGTCATATCTGATCTGCCCCCCAACTACAAACATGCCGGGGTGTTGATCCCGCTGCTTTTTGAAGACGATATGCACAAGGTCATTTTCACAAAGAGGACCGACACGGTGGAACATCACAAAGGCCAGATCTCGTTTCCCGGTGGCGCGACGGATGACGGAGACCGCTCAACCGAAGAGACTGCGCTCAGGGAATCGCAGGAGGAAATCGGTCTTGATCCGGAGGATGTGGACATTCTCGGAAGGATTGATGATTCCTTTACCGTGGCATCCAGCTTTATTGTCCATCCGTATGTGGGTTTTGTTTCCCGTGCCCCGGTGTTCAGGATCAGCAGGGTGGAAGTGGAAAGGGTGCTGAAAGTGCCGTGGAACACGCTTGTTCGGGATTACCTGGAAAACAGGACATATACCGTTGAATCGGAAGGCATGATTTACGAGACGCCCGCCTTTGAGCACAACGGGGACGTAATCTGGGGGGCCACAGCGAGAATGATGGAGAATTTTATTGAGATCCTGAATCAAAAATGATACTTGCTTGTGTCGGTGAATTGGACTATATTAATACGCAGTCGGGACGTGGCTCAGCCTGGTAGAGCACCGCGTTCGGGACGCGGGGGTCGCTGGTTCAAAT
>CAYTJI010000092.1:0-6746 GCA_964438065.1 uncultured Desulfobacteraceae bacterium
GTGTCCATCCAGAAATGAGTCCCGCCATGGCGGGATTTGGCCAAGATCAAGGCGTGTGGAAAAAATAAACGCCCCGATAAAATACGCTGCGCTGTCACTAGGGTGAATTTAACGGGACAGGCAGGCATCTGGTTGATATTCCGGGGATTATTTTTTTCGCGCAACGCGGATATTGGACAAAAGGGCCATTTATGGATGGGCACTATTTAGATAATCAGGCTAAACCGGACCCTCCAGAAGGCAGGAAGATATTTTTGACGCCTTAATTATAGTCCTCATTTTTTTTATGTCAAGATTTTTGTTTTCTGCAGGTCCATGCAACTCAACACCAACAGAACACGATCCATATCGGCCGGAAGGGGCGATTCGAATTCGACATACCGCTCACCGTCCGGGTGGATAAAACCCAGACGTTGTGCGTGAAGCATTTGTCTCCTCACAGGCGGTAACAGGCCCTTCCGGCAAAAAGGATGCCTTTTCCACCATCTGCTGCCGTACCCGTAAACAGGGTCTCCAACGACGGGATGGCCGATGTGTGAAAGATGAACCCGGATCTGGTGGGTCCTGCCGGTCTTGATGACAACAGACAGCAAAGTGAATCCGCTTTGGAATTGTTCAATTTTTTTCCATATGGTCAATGCCCGTCTTCCGCCGGACAGGGAAACGGTCATTTCCTTTCTTTTTCCGGGATTGCGTGCAATCGGGAGGTTTATTTCCTGCCCATCTGCTGCGGGACAGCCGTGGACCAGAGCCATATATCGCTTTGTTACCTTGCCCGCTTTGAATTGAGCGGACAACGCGGCATGGGACCGGTCATTTTTTGCGACAACCATCAGACCGGAAGTGTCCTTGTCGAGTCGATGGACAATGCCGGGTCTTAAAACCCCGCCGATCCCGGAAAGATCATGACAATGGTTCAGCAGTCCGTGAACCAGTGTGCCGGTGGCATGTCCGGGGGCGGGATGTACCACGACACCCGCGGGCTTATCCACAATTATAAGAGAATCGTCTTCGTGCATGATCCGGAATTTCACCGGCTCGGGTATTATCACCGGGGTTTCAGGAGGAGGGACCGTAATATGAACCGTATCCCCCGGTTTTAGTCGGTATCCCGGCTTTGAAGACTGTTGGTTTACCTTGACAAACCCGTTTTTTATGAGCGTCTGGATTCTGGATCGTGAAAGTTCCGGGAGTTTTGCGGTCAGAAAGACGTCCAGCCGGAGATCCTGACTGAGATGATTGACTGTGAATAAGGGTATTCTGTCTGGTTCATGATCCACTTCAGTGTCAGGCGCGTCAGGAAAAAATTCTGTCCAGGTCTTTTTCGACCTGTTCTTCTTCAACCTCTTCCGCCAGGGATATTTCCTTTACCAGGAGGTTCCTGGCAGTATCCAGCATCTTTCTTTCGCCGAAAGAAAGCTCTTTTTCCAGTTTCAGTATCAGGAGATCCCGATACACCTTGGCGACTTCGAAAACAGAGCCGCTCTTGATCTTGTCCATGTATTCCCTGTACCGTCGGTTCCATGTCTGGCTGTCAAGGGTGATATCTCTTTCCTTTAAAATAGAATAGAGTTTCGTTACTTCCGTCTGGCCGATAATATCTCTCAATCCCACGTTTCCCACGTTGTTGGTAGGAATCATGATAAGCATGTCATTATCCAGAATCCTCATCACGTAAAAATCCTGCTGACAACCCGAGATCTCCTGGGTTTCAATCCTTTCTATCACACCAACGCCATGGGCGGGGTAAACAGCCACATCACCTACCTTAAACATTTAAAAACCCCCTGTAAATAAAACAAACGTCGGCAGAAAAAATGCTGCAAACGGTATCCCTCATGGAGGAAACGGAATCAACCGGTTGAGAACGTTTCGGTCGGGGTCGGGTTTTCCCCGCCCCCGACCGGGTTACGGCTTTCAGCCTGTTACAGTCATCAGAAAATGCCGCCGATTCTTCCGGCAAGCAGTGGCGCGATTACCAGAGACACGACCGACATGAGCTTGATGAGGATGTTCATTGCCGGACCGGACGTATCCTTGAAAGGATCGCCGACAGTATCACCGACCACGGCGGCCTTGTGGTTGTCCGAGCCTTTTCCGCCGAAATTTCCTTCTTCAATATATTTCTTGGCATTGTCCCACGCGCCCCCGCTATTGGCCATGAACAGGGCCAGGAAGGCACCCATTGTCGTTGCACCGAGAAGCATGCCGCCAAGGCATTCCGCACCGAGAACAAACCCTACGGCAACCGGGGTGAGCACCGCCACAAGACCCGGGGCGACCATCTCTTTGAGGGATGATTTCGTTGCAATGGCCACACATTTTTCAGGTTCGGGCTTGACCCCTTCCTTTCCTTCCAGAAGTCCGGGGATTTCCCTGAACTGGCGGCGGATTTCCTCGACAATTTTGAAGGCGGCCTTGCCCACGGACGTCATGGTCATTGCCGCGCATACCATGGGAACCATCCCGCCGATAAATACGCCGATAACAACGATCGGGTGTTTGATATCGATCGAGTCCAGGCCGACTGCCTGAGAAAAGGCCACGAACAGTGCCAGGGCGGTGAGTGCGGCGGAACCGATGGCAAAGCCCTTTCCGATGGCCGCGGTGGTGTTGCCGAGTGCGTCCAGGCTGTCCGTGATTTTCCGGGTCTCCGGTCCGAGACCGGCCATTTCCGAAATACCCCCCGCGTTATCGGCAATGGGCCCGTACGCATCAACGGTCATCGTGGCGCCGACCGTTGACAGCATGCCCACGGCGGAGAGCCCGATACCATAGATCCCGGCGCATTTATAACCGACAAAGGTTGCCACGCAGATACCGGCCATGGGGAGCCATGTGGACTGCATGCCGACGGCCAGGCCGGCGATAATAACCGTTGCGGAACCTGTCTGGGATTGACCTGCAATGCGTTTGACCGGTGGTCCGGATGTATAGTACTCCGCCATCAGTCCGATGAAAATACCGCAGATCAGCCCGGAAACGATTGCCCAGAAGGCCCCCGTGGGCATGCCGATGTCCTTGGTGATAATGTAGGTCAGTATCACGAAAATAATGGCCGCCACAAACGTGGTATACCGCAGTGCGCCGGCCGGGTTGCCTTTCTGAAATACCTTAATGGAGAACACGCCCACGAACGAGCTGAGCAGACCGGCCATGACAACCAGGATGGGCATGGCCATGTATTTCAGCTTGATGGCTTCCGGAGCCAGACCTTTCAGCACGGGAAATTGATTCAGGAACTCCGGGGTAATCGACAGGGTCGCACCGATCGCGATGGTGGCGACAACCGATCCGACAAAGGATTCGAATATGTCGGCGCCCATGCCCGCAATGTCCCCTACGTTGTCCCCCACGTTGTCCGCGATAACCCCGGGGTTTCTCGGGTCATCCTCAGGGATTCCCGCTTCCACTTTCCCGACGAGATCGGCACCGACATCCGCCGCCTTGGTATAGACGCCGCCCCCGACACGCGCGAACAGGGCGATGGAACTGGCGCCCATCGCGAACCCGTTGATATAAACAGCCGTGTCCGGGTTGCCGCCGAACTGCCAGAACCAGAAACCCAGCCCCAGCACGCCCAGGCCGGCAACGGCCAGACCCATGACAGAGCCTGAAAAATAGGAGACATTCAGCGCTTTTGCCTGTCCTTCCTTGTTGGCGGCCTCAGCTGTACGGGAATTGCCCCTGGTCGCGGCAGTCATGCCGGAAAATCCTGCGATCATGGAGCACAGCGCGCCGGTGACAAAGGCGATGGCGGTCTGCCGGGCAACGCCGAAAAACAAGAGAAAAAACACCACGATAATAAAGATAACCAACACGGAATATTCGCTTTTCAGAAACGCCATGGCACCGGCGTGTATCATTTCTTCAAGCTCCTGCATCAGCGGGTTGCCGTTAGGCTGCTTTCTGACATAGCGAAATATGAAAAATGCGATTATCAGACTCAATATCCCGATAACGGGTGCGTAAATGGTTAGTTCCTGCATTATTGACTTTCCTCCTTCTTTGCAAGGTTCTGGCAATTCGTTTTGTTCATTGCCGGTTCAATCCCCTCCGATACAAACAGCTCGCATGCCTGTGTTGCGGTAAGGAGTACCTTTCGGACCGTGTCCCTTTCGTCTCTGTAAAACGGCGCAAGGACATAATCTTCGATGGCCTCACCGTAGCGAGGCCGACCGATGCCGATTTTGATTCGGCTGAACCGTGTGCTGCCCAGATGATCAATGACGGACTGTACCCCTTTATGACCTCCGGAGCCGGAACCCCTGACCATTTTTACCCTCCCGACAGGAAGATCAATGTCATCATGGATCACCAAGATATCCTTGGGCTCAAAACCGTAATAACCGGCACAGGCCCTTACTGCTTGGCCACTTTGATTCATGAATGTCAAAGGGCACAGAAGCATGACTTTTTTGCCCTGAAATCTGAACCAGTTGTTCCTTGATTGGAAGCCGCGTTTGCACAGACGCACGCCCAGACCGTGACACCACAGATCAATGGTCTGGAAACCCACATTGTGCCTGGTGTCTTTATATCTCGATCCGGGATTGCCGAGGCCTACAATCAGGTACACGTTAATTACCCTGCATTCACCCCCTTTCACTTCGTTATTCCTGACGATCCCGTAAAAACGCCCGAGTGTCTTCCCCTGCCGTTCCGGTAAACACCGTAATCCGGTCCTGTCGCAGCAGAACCGGCAGGGTCCGGACGCCGAAGCGGAGTCCGGTACAACGCCCTGACCTACTTTACAAAACCGTCATTCTCCCTTACCGTCTTCACCGGCACCTCCAGTTTCAGACGCTGCTGTTTCTTCCTCAGCACCTTCTTCCTCACCTTCCCCGGCTTCCATTTCTTCTGCAGTCTGGACAGACGGTGCCGCAACAACGGCGATGGTCAGGTGAGGCTCATCGACCGGTTTAACCCCTTCGGGAAGGTGGATATCGCGGATATGGAGCGAGTCTCCTATGTCCAGCCCCCCTACGTCCACTTCGATGGAGTCCATCAGTCGATCGGGCAGGCAGGAAATGGTGATCTCTCTCTTGATGTGCTGAAGCACACCTCCCTGAGACACGCCTGCAGGCGTATTGATCAGCCGGATCGGTACGTCGACCGTGATCTCTTTATCCATGGATATCTCATAGAAGTCAGCGTGAAGGTAGGTGTCTTTAATCGTGTCCGCAAGAACTTCTTTCAGCATTGCCTTCCGTGTTTCCGTCCCATGGTCGGATTGAATCTGAAGGTCAATAAGCGTGTTTTCCCCGGAACCCTGTTTCAGAATACGCCTCAGCTCCGGATAATCGACCGCAAGCATGATGGGCTCAGTCTTGGGACCATAAAAAATCGCCGGTACCTGATTATTCCTTCTGAGCTTCCTGGCTGCACCTTTACCCCTCGTCGTTCTGACCCGGGCGGTAAGCGCTGATTGGTTCATTGTTTCCTCCATAATGCCATGAATAATCCCGGATACCTCGTGATCAGGCATCACCGGATTTCGTGGTGTTGTTTAAGACTTCAAAAAACGCCTTTTCTGACCTTGCACAAATTGTCTCATTTAAGGGCAGGCACTAAATCAAAAACAAAATTAGAAAGTTGAAGCCAATTTACAATTAATAAAATTTTTCACAAAGTCAATCACACCACAGTCTCCCAGCATTTTCATTCTCTATACGAACAATGTGCTGACCGAATGAGAATTGTGGATTCTTTTGATTGTTTCCCCCAGGAGTTCCGCTATGGATAATGAAACGATTTTGTGGCAGTTTTTTGCGTCGTGATTCAGGGGGATTGTATTGGTGACGACCAGGCTGTCGATCGATGAGTTTTCGATTCTTCCAATAGCCGGGCCTGAAAGCACGGGATGAGTGACGCAGGCGTGGATTGATTTCGTTCCTCTTTCCCTGAGCGCCAGGGCTGCCTGAGTCAGCGTGCCTGCCGTATCAACCATGTCATCAAGGATGACAGCAGTTTTCCCTTCCACATTTCCAATGATATTCATGGCCTGGGCCACGTTCGGGGATTCACGTCTCTTGTCGATAATAGCCAGTCCGGCATCCAGGCGCTTTGCAAAGGCCCTTGCCCTTTCCACACCGCCTGCGTCAGGAGAGACAATGACCAGATCGTTTTGCAGATTGGCTTTGATGTATTTCAACAGAAGAGGCGCCGCGAAAAGGTTGTCCACGGGAATGTTGAAATATCCCTGGATCTGGCCCGCATGGAGGTCCATGGAGACGACGCGATTGGCTCCGGCCGCTGTAATGAGATCGGCAACAAGCTTGGCACTGATGGGCGCACGCGGTTTGACCTTGCGATCCTGACGTGCGTATCCATAATATGGAATGACTGCAGTAATCATCCTTGCTGAAGCCCGTCTCATGGCATCCATGATGATCAGGAGTTCCATGAGGTTGTCATTTACAGGCGGGCAGGTGGACTGTAGGATGAACACATCCCTGCCCCTGGTATTTTCCCCTATGTCAACCTGGATTTCCCCATCGCTGAAACGTGTGGCGCTGATCCGTCCCGGTTCGATTCCCAGATATCCGGAGACTTCCAGAACCAGTTTCGGATTGGATGTCCCGCCAAAAAGCTTCATTTCCATTTAAAAGACGTTCCTCACAAAAAAACAGGCTTTTCCGGGTGTTATATCCCTGCATGGATCTGAAAGTGGCTGGGGTGGGAGGATTCGAACCCCCGAATGCGGGCGCCAAAGGCCCGTGTCTTACCACTTGACGACACCCCAA
>CAYTJI010000093.1:0-6664 GCA_964438065.1 uncultured Desulfobacteraceae bacterium
TCAGCCCGGGTGAAACCATCCTGGAGGTTGCCCGGCGGAACGGCATTGATATTCCAACACTCTGCTATCTCAAAGGGGTGACTCCGACAGGGGCCTGTCGGATCTGTCTGGTCGAAGTGGAAGGGGCGAGGACTTTGGTCGCTTCGTGTGCTACACCCGCAGCTCCCAACATGGTGGTGAGAACCGAATCTCCAAGGGTAATCCGGGCACGCCGAATGAATATCGAGCTGCTGTTATCCTCTGGCCACCACAACTGCCTGGCCCAGGACCTGGAAATGGATTCATGGGCCGATTTTCAGCTCATGGCCATGACGCCTGAAGAACACAAGGACCTGTGCCCCGCTTACGGCGAATGCAAGCTCCAGGACCTTGCCATCCGCTACCGGGTAAAAGGAAACCGGTTCATGCCCTCGGAGAGCCGTTATCCCATTGAAAATGTCAATCCCTTTCTCGTCAGGGATTTTTCCCGTTGTATCCTGTGCGGGCGGTGTGTCCAGGCATGCAATGAGATCCAGGTCAACCGGGCCATCAGCTACGGCTACCGAGGCTCCGAGTCTAAAATTGTTGCCCGGGGAGATCTGGCCCTCAAAGACTCCGATTGTGTTTTCTGCGGTGAATGCGTCCAGGCGTGTCCGGTGGGTGCGCTTTATCCCAAAGATCACATAAATGAGTATCGTGCAGATCCTGAAGTTGAAAAAGTCCGGACGACCTGTTCTTATTGCGGTGTCGGTTGCCAGATGTACCTTCACGTAAAAGACAACAGGGTCGTGAAGGTGACGGGGGTCGAGGAAGCCGGCCCGAACTACGGTCGGCTCTGCGTAAAGGGTCGTTTCGGTTATGACTTTCTGGGACATCCGGATCGTCTGAAAAAGCCTCTGATCCGTGAAAAGGACACCTTCCGCGAGGCGACCTGGGAAGAAGCGCTGAATCTGGTCAGCGAAAACCTGATCCGGATCCGGGAGACTTCCGGCCCCGATGCCATCGGGGTCCTGACCAGCGCGAGAATTACCAACGAAGAGAATTATCTGGCCCAGAAATTCGCCCGGGCTGCGATTGGAACCAACAACATTGATCATTGTGCACGTCTCTGACACTCCTCCACGGTGGCCGGTCTGGCCGCCGCCTTCGGAAGTGGCGCAATGACAAATCCCATTGAGGATGTGCGAAAAAGTGATGTGATTCTGATCACAGGTTCCAACACAACGGAAAATCACCCTGTGTTGTCCACTTTTGTCAAGCAGGCCGTCAGCCTGGGGAACACCCGGCTGATTGTTGTGGATCCCAGACAGATCCCGATTACGCGTTTTGCGACCCACTGGTTGCGGCAGAAGGTCGGGACGGACGTCGCATGGATTAACGGTATGATGCATGTCATCATCAAGGAAAACCTTTATGACGAGGCATATGTCAAGTCCCGTACGGTGGGCATGGATGAATTGAAAAAGGTGGTTGAAAAATACAGCCCCGAATACGTTGAGGAAATCACGGGGATCCCGCGGAAGCAACTCATCGACGCTGCGCGGTTGTATGCCGGTGCTCAGGCAGCATCGATTCTTTATGCCATGGGCATCACCCAGCACATCTCCGGCACGGACAACGTCAAATCACTGGCCAACCTGGCCATGCTGTGCGGCAACGTGGGTATCCCGGGCGGGGGTGTCAATCCGCTGAGGGGGCAGAACAACGTACAGGGTGCCTGCGATATGGGCGGACTCCCCAATGTGTTTACCGGATACCAGAAGGTCACGGATGCCGACACGGTGTCCCGGATGCAGAAGGCGTGGGGGGTGGACAGCCTTTCCGGTACCCCGGGGCTGCCGGTCACCGAGATGATGACTGCGGCAAAAGAGGGGAAAATCAAGGCCCTGTATATTATCGGAGAAAATCCCATGGTCTCGGACCCGGACCTGAACCATGCAAAGAAATGCCTGGAAAGCCTTGATTTTCTGGTTGTGCAGGACATTTTTCTGAACGAAACCGGAAGAATGGCGGACGTGGTCCTGCCTTCCTGTGCGTTTGCGGAAAAAGAGGGGACGTTTACCAACACCGAAAGAAAGGTACAGCGGGTACGCAGGGCGTTGAATCCGCCGGGAGAGGCGAGAGAAGACTGGCAGATCATTTGTGACCTGTCCGGCAGGCTGGGGTATCCGATGAACTATAATAATCCTGAAACGATTATGGCCGAGATTGCCGAAGTGACGCCTTCCTATTGCGGGATCAATTACGAGCGTTTGAAGGGAGAAGGGATCCACTGGCCCTGCACCGGGACGGATCATCCGGGGACGCCGTGCCTTCACATGGACCAGTTTGCCTGTGGACTGGGGGTGTTCCACGCCATTGAGTATGTCCCGCCTGCAGAGGTGCCGGATGATGAGTATCCATTTTACCTGACGACCGGCCGTGTTCTCTACCAGTATCACACCGGGACCATGACCATGAAGTCCGATGGCCTCAATACCATGGAACCGGAATGCTTTGTGGAAATTTCGCATCAGGACGCGAGTTCTTGCAACATCGACAATGGAGAGAAAGTCCGTATTGCATCCCGACGGGGAGAAATCGAGGCCCTGGCACGGGTGTCGGACCGGGTGGACAAAGGGACGGTGTTTATCCCCTTTCATTACGCCGACGCCGCGGCGAACAAGTTGACCCACGCGGCCCTGGACCCGGTTGCCAAGATTCCCGAGTACAAGGTGTGTGCCGTGCGAATCGCAAAGGGCTGATCAGGACCGGTATTGGTTTAAATCCCGGCCCGGTGGTTCATGCACCCGATATGCTTTCCGGGGCTGTTCCGCCGGGCCGTTTTTTTTGCCGTACGGTTCAGGAAAACCGGTGACTGCGAATATCATCTCCGGTCATATCAGTTTCCGGCCGCACTTTCATAGGCCTCGTCCAGACGGGCCTCAATGTACCGGATCAGATCTTCATCGTATTCCTCCACATCAAAACACAGGGCGTCTTCGCCCAGCAGCCCCTCGGGGACAAAATCCCCTTTATCCTCGGGATCACGAATCATCTCGCCGTAAAAGCAGACAGACAACCATCGGGGTTTTTCATCGATCACGTCCACCATGGCAAACAGGGGTTTGTCTTTCAGGTTTTCATGCACCGCCCGGAGGGAATAGGTGACGTTCGGTCTTTCCTGAAAATCCAGCGTGACCCCGGGCTTGGCGGCCAGGTGGTCCTTCAGCCGAATGAAGGCCTTGCGGTTTTGTTCCCGGGATTCAGGCCAGTTGTCGATAAAGTTGGCTATTCTTTCAGCAGGATTGCTCATGGTTCCTCCTTGTGAGTTTTTCCCAAAAAAGTAGACAGGGTCAAGCGTAAAGTCTTACCTTCTGTTTTTCAAGATCGGAAGGGCAAAGATATCCCGGTGTTGATGATTTTCTTTGCCGATTGTAGAAGACCTCGATATATTCAAAGATTGAATGCAGGGCATTCTGATGATCTTTATATTGTTCATGATAAACCGGTTCAGTTTTCATAATACCTAAGGCTCATGCTTTCACGTTTTAAACCCGTTTTTTGGAGCACAGATTCTAATGAGTGACCTCTAAAGTTTTTTCGATTCTGGATTAAGCAAAATCGTGCTCTTTGTGTTTTTCCGCAATAGCGGCGGCAAGGATATCCAATGCCTTAAACGCATCCTCCGAAGGCACGCCCTTGCAAAGGACGGGGTTTATGACCTCGACCTTGAGATTGGGAATCATTCCCGCTAGTGTTTCTACGGTCTTCCCTCCCCATCCATAGGAGCCGATGATGGAAAGAAACTTCGTTTTTGGACGCAGAGCATTTGCCAGAAATGCGGCATAAGCCGCATAAGGATGAGGCCCTGCGAGGATTGTGGGAGTCCCAATAACGATGGTGGCCGCGTCAACCAGGGCCATGGCCAGTTTTCCGATATCAGTAACGGCCAGATTGAATTGTTCTACATTGACACCCCTGTCAACGAGAGCTGAAACAAGATAATTGACCATCAGCTTTGTGCTTTCGTGCATGGAGACATAAGGGAGGACTACTGAATTTCGAGGAGGTCCTGTGATCCACTCACGATAGGCATCCATTATTAATGATGGGCGGGGATACAACTGGCCATGACTGGGGGCTATAATCTTGATATCGTAAGGCGCGAGCTTCTCCAGATTTTTTTCGATTACATTCCGGAAGGGCATCATGATCTCGGCAAAGTAGCGTTTGGCGGCTTCATACACCCGCCCTTCATCCGTAACATAGAGATCGCTTGTTGCAATATGGGAACCGAAAAAATCACAACTGAAAAGGATCTTGTCTTCTTCCAGATAGGTCACCATGGTCTCAGGCCAGTGCACCCAGGGAGCATGAATAAACTTCAAGGTCTTGTCACCCAGAGATAATGTTTCACCGTCCTTGACGGTGATAAAAACGTCTTCGGGTATTTGCAGCAGGTCGACAAGCATTCCCTTTGCCTTGGGGGTTGATATGAGTTTTGCTTCAGGATATTTTTCAAGAACCTGAGGGATCGTTCCGGAGTGATCCTGCTCCGCATGCTGCGAGATGACGTAATCGATTCGGGAGACGCCCTCAAGCTGTGCGAGGAGTTCACCGGCCATGGGCAGATCCACTGAATCCAGCAATACAGTCTTTTCGCTACCCTCAATAAGATAGGCATTGTAACTCGTTCCGTCCGGGAGTGGGACAAGGGAGTCGAAAAGACGCCTGTCCCAATCCACGGAACCCATCCAGTAAATACGGTCTTTTATTTTTCTGGTTTTCATGGTAGTATCTCCTTTTGTTCTAATGAATTAAATTAGTTAAGTTATTTTCCCCAGGCGCTAAGTGTACGGCTCACGGTGTACAAGATGGTTCAAACTTTGCCAGGCGTGTAAGTGGAGAGATTTACAAAACATGAGCACCTCCTTAAAAATGAGGGTGATGGTGGCCCTACAAGATTTAAGGAGGTATTCAGTGAAAGATTTTAAGAGATTAGCACATGCAGTATGACAATGCAAATACCACGTTGTTTGGTGCCCGAAATATCGATTCAGAATATTGAAAGGTGCTATCGGAATATCGTTGCGGGATATCATCCTGCAATTGTACGAATGGAGAAAGATAGAACCTAAATCCTGCAAGTGTCGCGTTTGCCGAAGACCTGCCTGCAGCAGGCAGGCAAGAGATCCCGCTGATTGACGCAGGGATTGCGGAAAAAGGCCATTTATGGATGGAAACTAATTCATAGTCCTATTCTGTGGGAGAATTATCCACCTTATTTTTCCTTGATAATGGTCTTGACAATGGGGTCAACCTCGGGGAGCCGTTGTTTTGATTCCCCATCCTACTGGAAATTTACAGAACTCGGAGAAGGTTCATATGAAATTAAGTGAGAAATCTTTTGAAATCGGAGCGATCCGGCCGCCAAGCGAAGGCGGGAGCTATTCCCTGCTTCTGCGGGCAACCCGTAACTGCCCCTGGCGAAGATGTAAATTCTGTTACGCTATCGTGTACGGCCGCAAGAAATTTGAACTCAGAACGGTTGGGGAGATTAAGGCGGACATCGACACCGCCAAATTCATTGCCGATGAAATCAAACGGATATCCTGGGAGCTGGGTCACGGCGGAGACGTGAACCATGAAGTGGTATCCGTGATGGTGAACAGGGATCCGGGGCTGAGAACCAGCGAGTGTTTCGCCCTCGTATTCAACTGGCTGTATTCGGGAGGACGGACGGCCTTTATCCAGGACGCCGACAGCCTGATCATGCCGGCGGCAGACCTGGTCGAAGTCCTTGAATATCTCCGGAAAACATTTCCGAGTCTTGCCCGGATCACCTCCTACGCCCGGTCCAAGACGATTTCCAGAAAGTCGCCCGACACCCTCAAGGCGCTCCATGATGCCGGGCTTTCGAGGCTTCATGTGGGTCTTGAGACCGGGGACGACGAACTGTTGAAAATTGTGGATAAGGGCGTGAGTGCGGCGGGGCACATTTCGGCAGGTCAGAAGGCAAAAGAAGCGGGTTTTGAACTTTCCGAATACGTGATGATTGATCTGGGTGGAAGGGAACGCTTCAGGCAGCATGCGGAAAATACCGCCCGGGTGTTGAGTGAAATCAACCCGGATTTTGTCCGGCTCAGGCCCCTGGCGCTCCGGCAGGGGGTCCCGTTGTGGGATGAATACGAAAAAGGGGCGCTGACCCTGTCGTCCCCCCACGAAAGGCTGGAGGAAGTGAAAATCCTGGTGGAGAACCTGGACATAACCGGCAGGCTGTGTTTCGATCATTTTCTGAACGCGTGGTATCGGGACAGCACCCGTAGCCGAACCCTGTTTTCACAGGACTACAACGGCTATAAATTCCCGGAACAGAAGCCGGAGGTCCTGAAACTGATTGAGACGGGCCTGGAACTGGACGAATCCGTTCATTTGCATTACAGGGATCTCATGGGTATTGAGCGGCTGTAGCGGTACTAAAGGCACGGGGTATTCGCTTGGTGCTTTGACGGTCCGGAGAAACCCGCCCGGTTTGAGACAGAAGCCTAAAACTCACGGGCATGCATAACTTATTGAATTTATAGGACTTGTTAGGGATATTGGGTCCTGGTTGCCGGCTACACCGGATTTTTCAGTGCTATCCACATATTACCTAAATCCTGCAAGCGTCGCGTTTGCCGAAGACCTGCCTGCAGCAGGCAGG
>CAYTJI010000094.1:0-6627 GCA_964438065.1 uncultured Desulfobacteraceae bacterium
TGCCTGCTGCAGGCAGGTCTTCGGCAAACGCGACGCTTGCAGGATTTAGGTTTTATTTTTTTTTGGAATGTCCCGGACGAAAAACAGAACGTATTCGAGCGCAGTTTCCCGTCAGCCAGACATAGTCTGCCATGCCCCTGCGGATGGTCTGCATATCCGTACCCAGAGGCAGCAGAACAATGGTTATGATCTTGACCGGGACACGGCGGAAAGTCCTGTCAGGAATCCCGAACTTATTGATGATATGGCCGTTTCCGGTCAGTACAATCAGTTTGTTCCCTGTTTTTTTTCGGTATTTTGCAATGTTTTCAGCCATTGTGTCTTCCCAGACACACTGGGCCGCATAAAAATTGTCAAAATTTTTCACCTGGTTATGGGTGTGGTATTTGAATATCTCGGCAAGATATTCCCGGTGGCGCTTACTCGACAGATCTATATTCTCAGCCAGCTGTGCCCTTTCATCCGGGCTGAGACTCTTCAGGCCGGATCCGGCGACCTTTCTTACGAGATCATTCGGCGCGTTGATCGCAAGAATCCTGCCCCTGTTTTCTTTTATCTCAAGGATGATGGGTCGGTAGAAACTGTAGTCAAAAGACCATTGATGCTTCCAGTCCACATCCTTCAGGAACTCGGGTTCAGCCGATTTTCCAGACAAATAGCGGTCAACAGCGGCCTGCCGGGGTTTTGCGAAAAATTCCATGGCAACCGTGCGTGAGAACCTGCGAGCCAGAAGGGCCTGGAGGATTTGAACCTCGATCAGGTGATGTTCCGGATTGTCGTGTACTTCTCCGATGAAGATCATGTCGCTTGATACCAGGTTTTCTATAAGTTCCGAAAAAGACACGGTATTTTCTTTATCAACATGGACGATGCGGCCGATCCCGAAATAACGCGGCACGCCTTCAATACGGGCCAGGGGCGGCATTTGCGGCTTCATTCCCGAACAACCTCCTGCGAGGAACCATGACAAAAGAATCAAAACGTGCCGTGCGGATTTTATGTGCCTTGGCTGCAATCCGGTCACCCCTGTTTTGCATCCATAGTCTTGACCGGAGACATTGATATCATTTACTGTAACGATAGGCAACCGTTAGATGCAACCGTCTTTGGTTTTATGTGTCAGATGCGGGTATTGAGAACAACTGGAAGCCGGCAAAGGCACCACCGGAAATAAATCTTTTTGAAGCCGTCAACCAGACAGGATGGAAAAGGCATCCGGATCGGGTCGAGAATCCCGGATGTCACAAAGGGTTTGTAATGGATAATCCGGCAAATGCCTGCTGCGGCCTGAATGCTGAACGGTTGCGGAAGGATCTTCCCGCGGGGCCGGGCGTTTATTTGTTTAAAGATGGTTCCGGCAGGGTGATTTATGTGGGAAAGGCAAAGGACCTCAGGAAAAGGGTCCTTTCCTATTTCAGGCCCGCAGATCGTTTGTCCGGGAAAACAGCCGTTATGATGAAGAAGGCCGCAAGCCTTGATTTCATCCTTACATCCACGGAAAACGAAGCGTTTATCCTAGAAAGCAGCCTGATCAAGAAGAATATGCCCCGGTACAATGTCATCCTGCGGGATGACAAGCAGTACCCGTGCCTGCGATTGGACATCAATGAGGATTACCCCCGCCTGAGCATTGTCAGACGGATTAAAAAGGACGGCGCGTTGTATTTCGGGCCGTTCTCTTCCGCCGGCGCAGTGAAAAGCACGCGCAGAATCATTGACCGGGTGTTCAAATTACGAAAATGCAGACATTCCGGCCTACCGAGGCGGAGCAGACCATGTCTGAATTATCAGATGGGCCGATGCCTTGGTCCCTGTACAAATGATGTTCCTGCGGCGGAATATCGGGAGATCGTTGATCAGGTGAGACTATTTCTGGAAGGGCGTAACCGGGAGTTGATCCATCGCTTGAGAGTGGAAATGACGGATGCCGCCGACAGACTGGATTTTGAAAGGGCTGCCCTGATCCGGGACCAGATCGGGGCCATAGAAAAAACAGTGGAACGTCAGCATGTGGTTTCACGGAAACTGGAGGATCAGGACATCATCGGTCTGACGGAAAAAGACGACATGGTTCCCCTGGTCATTCTGTTTGTGCGTAAAGGCTATGTGGTGGGAAGCCGCAATTATTTTTTCCGGAACCGGGTCGAGACCGCCTCCGAGATCATGGAGGCATTTTTAAAACAATATTATGCCGCAGAACCATTCATTCCGGAGCAGATCCTTATCTCCGAACCCGTCGGCGATCTCTTGTCCATCACCAGATGGCTTTCCGACCGGGCGGGAAAAAAGGTGACGATTCACAGACCGGTCCGGGGAGAAAAACTCCGTCTGGTGAAAATGGCAGTGGCTAATGCAGAGAACGTGTCGGCGCGAAAGTCCGGTTTCCGGGATGAAGACCTCTCAGACCTTGTTCAGTCCCGTCTCGGGTTGAGGAAGCCCCCCAGATTCATCGAGGGCCTGGATATTTCCAACTTTCAGGGTCAGCTGGCTGTGGGGACCGTGGTACGCTTTGCAGATGGCCTTCCAGAGAGATCAGGTTATCGAAATTACAGAATAAAATCCGTCAATGGCGTGGATGATTACGCCATGATGACGGAACTGGTGGAAAGGCGGGTCCGGCACGGGAAACTGCCGGATCTTTTTTTGGTGGATGGGGGAAGAGGGCACCTGGCATGTGTAAAAAACGTGCTGGACAACCGGGTTCCGGCAGGGATGGTCGAGGTTGTATCAATTGCAAAGCCGGATGAGAACCGGCAGGAGAAACTGGACAAGATTTATCTGCCCGGGCGGAAAAACCCCCTGGTTTTCAGAGCGGACAGCCCTGTTTTGCATCTCATGATGCGGATCCGGGATGAAGCCCACCGGCGGGCAATATCCTATCACCGGAAACTGAGGGAAAAGGCCCTGACCGGCTCGGAACTCGATCAGATCCCGGGCATTGGAGAAAAAAGACGTAATAACCTTCTCAGGCACTTCGGGGACAGCAATGCTGTCTCCCGGGCCAGCCTGGAGTCGCTGCTTGAAGTTCCCGGCATAACCGCCAAGGTGGCACAGGCAATTCATTCGCATTTTCGTGAGTAGGCATGCTGGTCAGGCGGAATTTCCCCGAACGGTCTTGCATCATTCATCCAACCAATTACTGCAATCCCAGCCGAGCTCGCGCTCTATCCCTTTTATCTCATGCTCAAAAACCACCCGAAGATATTCTCTTTCTTTATGACTCATTTTCGATGAATAGGGACGCGAATGCACATTTCTGGCATTGATGTCCTTAAAATTATCCACCTCAAGAAAATTACATACCTTATTAAGAGCCTCATTCGGTTGATCTTTCAGATACTCATTTTTTAAGACCAAAACATTATCTTTCGAAAAATAACGCCAGAGCCTTCTCAGTTGTTCTAAGTAGTGTCCTCGATCAACATAGGAATACACTCTGTGCTGGTATGGTAGCGCTTCCCGACATCTTTTTTGTTCATTCCGTATCGCATCCCAGAACGGCAAACTTTCTGCATTTCTGGATCGTTCCATGTTCCAATGCGAATATGCCCTTTCAATTGGGTTTCGCAGGACAACAACCAATTTCATGTTTGGGTTATATTCCCACATACGCCTGGGTGCGTCATGCCAATACATGTATATAGGCGTAGCCTCTCCTACCACCCTATGTGATGCCTTCGGGCTGAATGAAGAATGATATCTGTAGTAATCAGCCTTGCCGTGGGCAAAGAACGATTCATTATCAAAAAAATGGACCTCTTTTTTATTTGCCATACAAATCTCCGGGTGGTCTCTTAAATATGAGTCTAATGCCGAAGTTCCGCCCTTCTGGGTTCCGCAAATAACAAAATCGACCACTCTGTCGTTATGTTGACCAAGGCGGTTGCTTATTCTTCTTCTCAATCTATTCATCAAGCTTCGCATAAACCAATTACTCTCCTTGAACGCTAACATTCCGCTTCATCCGCGCAGCTTTTTACGTCGTCTGAAATCGCCTGGTTGGGCTACTCATTTAACGATTCATACCCAGTGCATGGTGTACTTAGAGTGGTTGAATTCGTCAATCCTGTTTAGAGGGGCGGGAAGAAAGATGTTGACTCATGAGGAAGTCACGAGGATAAGACCGGTAAAGCAGGAGGAAATCACTGTGTCGGCCCGGGTCAGGCCCAAGACCATGACCCTGGCGTACGCGCTTCTGTACTGGGAGAGCAAAAAAAGGGCTGTCAACTCTCTGAATGGATTGATCGCTTCGAATATCAAGCCTGATGCATCAAAAAATGGTCAAAGATCTACTGGTCGGGACGGGGAGATTTGAACTCCCGACCCCCTGAACCCCATTCAGGTGCGCTCCCAGACTGCGCCACGTCCCGGATTTTCGTTATTCTATTACACTGCCTTTTCTTGTCAAGTTGAAAATAATCCGCGTGCCGGGGGACTGCAACAGGCTTTGGACAAGCGAACAAATGAAACGCCAGCATATTATCATCCTATTGGAATTTCTGCCGGATTATCCCGGAATGGGGCATGGGAGCATTTTTAACCCGTAACTTCGTGTGTGGTTCACACACAACGCGGTTTGGCCCTGTGAACCGGGGAGCAAAACAGGATTCGACACCTGAACCTGCTTGACGCAGACATGAATTGATAGCTATCATGCTTTTCATTAAACGATGGGGCTGGAGATAACACCATGAGCCGAATGGACTGTGTCTGCAACCGGAATACCAGGATCATCGCCATATATGTCCAGAGCAAACTGGGCAGTTACCAGGATTTGTTTGACGGACTCCCCTACCCTGTCGACGAGTATGCCTCCCCGCGAGACTTTTTTCTGAATGAGGATGAATGGACGACCTTTGAAAATTTTGAACAGATTTTTCGCAGGGCCGGCAGATTGGTGAACGAACCGGATTTCTATTACCACTGCGGTTTCTCTTCCACACAGCTCAATGCCTGGGGACGGTTTTACTATTTTGTCAGGCTTTTTGCCTCACCGGCGGACGGGTTCCGGAGACTTCCTTTCTTCAACAGCAATTCCAACGACACCAAGGAAATCGAGGTTATTCTCCCGCCTGCCTATGACATGCGCCTGCGAAAAATAAAGACCGTTGTAAAGGTGGAATTCCACAGCGATTTCAATCCCAACCGCGACTATATCGGAGATCCGTACCTCAGGGGGATCATCGCTTCCATTCCCACCATCTGGGGTTTGGCGCCGGCAACCGTCACGCAGCCGCTCAATGCCTATAATCCGGAAATCCTGTTCAATGAAGAACCGGACTTTCTTCCCTTTCATCTGGATGTCCGGATTGAGGACAACCTCCTGACGCTGAAAGACCCGGCAGACGGAAAGCGCCGTGTTGTAGGCGAAAAGGTGCTGCTGGAGGCGGAGGCTGTCCGTGGCAGGAAGGTGTTTCTGGGAAAATATGCAAGACTGCCGGAAGATTACGCGGCGGGGAAATGGGAAAAAAGAGAGGCCATGCTTATCACGGAGAGCATCCAGGCCGGGGACCGGACCCTCCTCCAGGCCGGGGATATTTACATGGCCCCATACTTTATCCTGAATATCACATATGACCGGCTTTCATTTTTACGCCGCCTTTCACAGGTATTCAGATTTCGGAGGAATCGCAGCGATTCGGGACAGGAACTGTTTGAAACGATCGACCGGCTCCGAAAAAGTATCCGGGCAAAAAACAACGCCTATCTCGCCCTTGAAAAAACAAATGCCGATCTGAAGACCGCGAAATCCATGCTGGACGAATACGCCAGACAGCTTGAGCAGAAGGTTGAGGAAAGGACCGCAGAACTCCGCAAGGCCCGGGAAAAACTGCTCCATTTGAACCGCGACCTCGAAAATAAGGTCCACAGCCAGGTGATTCAACTGGAAAGATACAATGAACTCCGGCGGTACCTGTCTCCCAAGATCACGGATGAAATTCTCAACCGGAGGCGCACGCTCGAAACAGGACCCAAAAGACGGCTGCTGACAGTCGTATTTACGGACATCCGGGGATTTTCCACGATTGCTGACAGCCTGGAACCGGAAGAGCTGTTTCACCTGCTGGATCGTTATCTTTCCGAGATGATCAGGATCGTCCACACCTATGACGGCACACTGAACAAGATCATCGGTGACGGCCTTCTCATCTTTTTCGGTGATCCCATCCCGATGAGGGATCACTGTGAACGCGCCGTGCGAATGGCCGTAGACATGCAGAAAAAGGTCCTGGGACTGAAAAACGAATGGCTTGAATTCGGGCATGACCTGGGCATCGGTATCGGCATCAATACCGCGTTCATGACGGTCGGCAATATCGGATCCGAGATGCACAGGGATTATACAGTGATCGGGAATCAGGTCAATGTGGCGGCCCGTCTTGAATCCCGGGCCGAGGCCGGACAAATTCTTATCAGCCAAAGGACTTACAGCAGGGTAAAAGAGCTTGTCAGGGTGGAAAAGATGGGCACAATCCAGGTGAAAGGTATTCACGACCCGGTCCGGACATACAACGTAATTTGGCACGATACTGTTCAGGCGGCAGCAGCAACGCGAGGGAATGTCAGAAAGCTGGGGCTTGTGAATAAATGACAGCAGATCCCAACAAGTAAATACTTCTGAATACG
>CAYTJI010000095.1:0-6619 GCA_964438065.1 uncultured Desulfobacteraceae bacterium
CGTTCAATCTTTACCCGGCCCACGATCAGAGGCACGGACTGACCCTTACTGTTGACCTTGATTACCTCGTCTCCGGACTGAATCTCAGACAGGTAGCGTGTTTTTCCGCCCGGAACCATGATATAGGCATGCACCGGGCCCGCGTTGACCCGGAACGGTCGGGGAGACACATATGGATTCTCAATGCTTTCCGCGTGAATCAGGAAAAGGGCTTGGCTGCTGTTTCCGACCAGGCACCCTTCACCGGTTCCCATCATCGTGCAGGTGTCCACGCACACCCGGTCTCCCATTCCCAGAGGTTTGACCTGATTGACCCGGAGTGCGACCAGTTCCGTGATCATCTGTTCGGATCTCAGTTCCTGGATGATTTCTCTTGCCCGGACCGGGTCTGTTTCCGTGATGACCACCCCGTCCACACCTTTTTCAAGGATTCCCGCAGAGGTTCGGGCGCTTTCCAGGTCCTCGACTTCGACAAAGATATTCCCGGTCCGCGCGACCAGATTTTCAAGGGGGATAATGGTCCAGTCCTTGGTTTTCACGATGATTTTTCTGTCCCGGCTCAACTGGATGATCTTTTCCTCATCGTCGGAAGAGTGGATGTCCACATATGCCACATCCTGTTCCCATTTCAGGTCCCCGTCTTCGGAAACCGTGGTGATCAGTCCCAGCGATTTTACATCCCGGGCCTTTCCGGAAGGAACGATTACCGCGTCCGCCCCTGCTTCAAGAGCCGTGGTCACCAGATCCTTTTTCCACGGATCGGCCTTGATCCATATCTCTTTCACCATATCATTTCTCCTGTTTCCGGGACCTCGAACGTCCCTGCAACCGGGCCTGTCGGGCTCGCCCGGCAACGTGCGACGCAAACAACGCCATGACGGTTTCTGCCTCCAGTGCCCGTTTCATGGCCGCGTTGCTTGCAGTTTGTTTCACCCGGTCAGTCATCACGTTCGCACCAACAAATGCCGCGGATGAATGCAAACGGGCCGGGACCGATTCATGTCGCCTTGTCATTCCCGGGGCGCATCCGCTGCGGGGTAAGAACCCAGCCGCTTGACAAAGGGACAGCTTTTTTCCATTTTCTGTATGGCCTTGTGGACATGGGGGTCTTTTTCATGACCTTCAAGATCAACAAAAAAGAGATATTCCCAGTTCCGTATTTTCATCGGCCTGGATTCGATCCGGGTCATGTTGATATTGTTCTCTGCCAGTATTCCCAGGGCCTTGTACAGGGCCCCGGGTTTATGGCTGAGAAAAAACAGGATGGATGACTTGTCCTTTCCCGTTGGTTCGGTCTCTGTCCGGCCGATCGAGAGAAACCGGGTCATGTTGTCCGGATGATCCTCGATATTTTCCGCCAGTATGTCCAGGTGATAAGTCGCTGCAGCCAGACGGCTTCCCAGCGCCGCGGCAGATGGATCCTCCGCCGCGTGCTTGGCGGCCAGAGAGGTGCTGCCGACTTCTTTGACCACAATCCCTTTCGGCAGATTCGCCCGGATCCACGCCCGGCACTGGGCAATCGGCATGGGATGAGAGTAAAGCGTTTTGATCTCGCGGAGGTCCGTGGCTTTCGTCAGGAGATGATGCCTGATTCTCAAAAGAATTTCAGCGCTTATTTTCAACTCGTACTTGTAGAGCATGTCCAGTGTCCGGTTTACGGAGCCTTCATAGGAATTCTCAATAGGAACCACGCCCTGGCGGCATACCCCCTTTTCCACAAGGCTGAATATCTCCTCGATTGTCTCTGCGGCGCGCATCGAGGCGGACCGTCCGAACAGGGATATGGCCGCCTGGTGCGTAAAGGTGGCTTCCGGGCCGAAATAGGCCACGGTCAGGGCTTCCTGCACCATTCGGGACGCGGAGATAATTTCATTATAGATGTGCCGGATCGCCTCTCGGGACAGGGCGGGATGATTGCAGTCACTCAGACGCCTGAGGATTTTTTCCTCCCTTGCAGGGTCAAAGATCTCCATACCGTGGGCTTTTTTGATCCGGCCGACTTCTGTTGCGATCTCCTGTCTCCTGGACAACAGAGAAATAATCTGGCTGTCTATGGCATCGATTTTATCCCGGCAGACCTCCAGATTGGACATGACATCTCCGGTTTTGTCGCGGTTCACTTTCATTCTCCCTGGTGTCCATCGGGAAACGGGTGTTCCCGGGTGGAGCAATTCGCCCTGAGCATGGTGTAGCCATCTGTTTGATTGCTGTTCTTGCCGGCAGCCGATACCTTAAGCCAACAGCCGCCATCCATAAACGCGATTTGGATAATGGCCGCTCCTAGCTGTTGCAGAGATAGTTCAGCGCTTCGTCGACCGTAGCGTTATGGTGAACGATCATACAGAGGGCCCGGACGATCCGGGTCGGATTGTCGTGCTGAAAAACATTCCGGCCGATCGATGTTCCGGAAGCGCCTGCTTCAATTGCCCCTTTGACCATTTCGAGAATGGCCCGGTCGGAATCCATTTTTGGCCCACCGGCAATAATCACGGGCACATGACAGCCTTCCACCACATCGCGAAAGGTATGCGGGCTCCCCGTGTATGAGACCTTGACAATATCGGCGCCCAGTTCCGCGCCCAGGCGCGCAGCATGCCGGACGGCATCGGGGGCATATTCGTCTGTGATATTTTTTCCTCTCGGATAAACCATGGCGAGAAGCGGCATGCCCCATTCGGCACTTTCCCTGGCGACTTTTCCAAGATCGGCAAGCATTTCCTTTTCCCGGTCATCACCGATGTTCACATGGACCGAGACGGCGTCTGCGCCGAGCCGAATCGCCTCTTCAACCGAACATACAAGTGTCTTGGTATTAGGTTCCGGGCAGAGGGATGTGCTGGCCGACATGTGGACGATCAGGCCCATGTCCGGGCCGCTTCTGCGGTGTCCCCGGGCCACGATTCCCTTGTGAATCACGACCGCGTTCGCTCCGCCCTCGGCCACCTGGCTCATGGCCTCCTTCATATTCCGGATACCCAGTATGGGACCGACACTGACCCCATGGTCCATGGGGACGATCACGGCCTTGCCGCTTTCCCTGTTGATAATTCTCTCCAGTCGGATATCTTTCCCGATCATTTCTCTCCTCCTTGAAAATGGTTAATCGTCCTGAACCGCAAATAATGATCGGCAAGGACAATTTTGACCATGGCCTCGAGCACGGGGATAATGCGCGGAATGGCCGTTGCATCATGCCTGCCGGTTATTTTCAGTTTGGCCGGTCTGCCTTCCCGATCGATCGTGTCCTGTTCCAGACTGATGGAAGGGATCGGTTTTACGGCTGCGCGCAGTATAATCTCGTCACCATTTGAGATGCCACCCAGGATACCCCCGGCCTGGTTTGAAGCAAATCCGTTCGCTGTCAACGGGTCGTTGTTTTCAGAGCCTTTCAGGCGGGCCGCAGCGAAACCGGCGCCCACCTCCATGCCCTTGACCGCGCCAACGGACATGATCGCCTTGGCCAGATCCGCCTCGAGCTTGTCGAAGACCGGTTCCCCGAGGCCTGCCGGGCAACCGGTGATCCGGACTTCAACAATGCCTCCGACAGAGTCGCCCTCTTTTCTGACACGGGAACACAGGTCTTCCATTTGCTGTGACGCGGCAGGGTCCGGGCAGTAAAAGGGGCTTTCACCGATTCGGGACAGATCCACGTCCTTGGCGCGGATGCCACCGAGTTCCAGGGTATAGGCCGTGGCGGAAATCCCTGCAGTCCCAATGATCTTTCCCGCAACCACTCCGGCAGCAACCCTGGCGGCGGTTTCACGCGCCGAGGCCCGCCCCCCGCCCCTGAAATCAAAATGCCCGTATTTCCTGTAATAGGTATAATCCGCGTGACCCGGCCTGAAAAGACGCCGGAGGATTTCATACGGGGAGCTGTCCGCATCCCGGTTCCGGATAAAAAGGGCGATGGGTGTTCCCGTGGTCAGGCCCTCAAAAACACCGGATAAGATTTCGACCTGATCCTTTTCCTTTCTGGAGCTTTCAAACGAACGTTTTCCCGGACGCCGGCGGGCCATGTCCCGCACAAAGTCCTCCGCCGACAGGGCGATACGAGGCGGGCAGCCATCGACAATCACCCCCACACCGGGCCCGTGCGATTCCCCGAACGTGGTTATCCTGAATATCTCTCCAAACGCGTTTCCGGCCATTTCCTCCAGACCTCAAAATATTTTCGACAAAAACCCGGGAAATAAAAAAGCCGGAGGCTCTTTTCTGCCTCCGGCTTGATATTGGCAAAGCATCAATCAATCCATAGGCAGACTGCCCCCGAAAAAATAAAAGTAAAAGTTTCCTGCGGATTGATTGTTTGGAAATTTTTTCATCTGAATTTTCACAGCATTCAACCTTCTCATATATTTAGGCCCGAACCCGGCGATTGTCAAGAAGATTTTTCCGGCATTCAGGTCTGTCGCGGTTATTCCGGGGACAGTATATTTATTTCTTGACCTGAATGTAATATCTGCCCTATGCTTTTTCCATGGCAAGAATTGCAAGAGTAGTAGCGGAAGGGCTGCCGCACCACATCACCCAGCGTGGAAACCGGCGACAGGAGACCTTTTTTTCAGATGAAGACTATTCCGCCTATATAGATCTCATGGCACAATGGTGTCGGCCGAACCATATCTGATTGCCGTGCCTGCAAAGAAGGAAAACCTCAGGCTGGCCATCGGAAAGGCCCATCGCCGGTATACCCGTCGTATCAATTTCAGAGAAGGGTGGCGTGGACACCTGTGGCAGGAGCGGTTCTCTTCTTTTGTGAAAGCCCGGGAGAAAACCCAACAAGCGCAACAATTTTAATATACTGTTAATATACTGTCCCCGGAATTCCAGAATTTGCAGAATTTCGTTTATACCTTATTTCCAATTGCAATACCGTCTTTCATGGCGCTGGACATTTGCTTTTTTACGTCGTCAAGAACGGCCCTTGCCTCATCAATAGCCTTTTCCGCGCGCCTGCTTTGGATGATCAGGTCTTGAAAGTCAGACCGCTGTACCCACTCGGAAACGCGGGCAAGATCATCGACTTGGTCTTGCTCCAGAATCTTTTGGTCTCCCTGAAGAATACGCATTTTGTGTTCACAGAATTTCCCGTACCGGCCAGCCGGGCAGGAGCAAGACACAAACATGCGTCCGTCCTGAACGGCAACTTCCACATAGTGCGGCGCAGGTCCGGATGAACTGCGAGCCTTGAAAATTATACTGATATCGTCTTGTGTTTCCATGATTTCGTTCGGGCAACAGGGCCCCCTCCTTTTCCGTGACAGTCACTCCGACCAGAAAGCATCCCGGCCTGCATCCCGAAATAAAGGGAAAGGCGGCCGGATCCAGTCGGGTTTTGTCCGATGAAGCGTCGGCATTTCGATCGAATACCCTCATTTGGCAATGATTTCAAGAATTTTTCTGGATGGACACTATCTTTGTTATTACACCTTTCATTAAAAGTCAAACGGAGACTTGACCCCTATACAGAAAATCCCATATTTTCAGAAACAGCTTCTGGATTGGTACGCGGTTCATCACCGGCCGCTTCCCTGGCGGGAGACGTCCGACCCGTATCGCATCTGGGTGTCGGAGGTTATGCTCCAGCAGACCCAGGTCCGGACTGTCATTCCTTACTATCAGGAATTTACGAGGCGTTTTCCGGATGTCTCGTCTCTGGCCGGGGCGGAGCTTCAGGCCGTGCTGAAGGTCTGGGAGGGGATGGGCTATTATGCCCGGGCCCGGAACCTGCACCGGGCAGCAGGCATTGTCATGACCCGGCACGGCGGCCGGATGCCCGACGATATCCGGATGATCCGGCAACTGCCCGGGGTCGGTGCATACATCGCTGCAGCCGTGTTGAGCATTGCCTGGGGCCGGCCGTTCGCGGTCGTGGACGGCAATGTCCGGCGCGTGCTCGCCCGACTGCAAAAGATCGACGTGCCCGTCAACGGGTCATTGTCTCAGAAAAATATCTTTACCGTATCTGCTGAAAATCTTCTGTTCAAACAGGCCCCCGGAAGATTCAACCAAGCCATGATGGAACTGGGCGCACTGGTGTGCACGCCCCGGGGACCGGGCTGCGGCAGGTGCCCGGCAGCAGGTTGCTGCGCGGCCTTTCTGTCCGGCACGGTGGATCAATACCCCAGGCGGATCCGGAGACCCAGAACCCCTGAAATACACGTCGCCACCGGTGTTGTGCATAAGGGCCGAAAAATTCTCATTACCCGGAGAAAGCCGGAGGGCCTGCTGGGCGGTTTGTGGGAATTTCCCGGCGGAAAGGTCAGAAAGGGCGAGACTGCCGAGGCTGCCTGCGAAAGAGAAATAAAAGAGGAAGTGGGCCTGGAGGTGCGGGCCGACGGACACATCACCCGGGTCCGGCATGCCTACACGCATTTCCGGATCGTGATGGATGTGTTTCACTGCCGGTATCTGGCGGGCCGGGTCCGCCTGAACGGTCCGGTCGACTTCCGCTGGATCCGCCCGGGCGAGATTGACGCATACCCGTTTCCGGGCGCCAACCACAAGTTTATTCCTTTGTTGAAAGAAGACTGACCGGCGGTCCCTTCCTGCGTCAACCCGCTGCCCGCCGGTTCTGACGCCGGACTTTTTGCGGGATCATCTTTTTTCTGTTGACACG
>CAYTJI010000096.1:0-6580 GCA_964438065.1 uncultured Desulfobacteraceae bacterium
TCCCAGCCTTTATGGCCTCATTCAAATTGATGCGTATCATGCAAGCCAACATTCCCATAACTTGATGATATTAAAAGCATAACTTCCTTTTTGAAAATAGTTTATGCAGGATTTAGGTTCCATGATAAGATTCCTGTGTTTAAATACATTTATTGTTGTTTATTCCATTCTGTTTTGTTTATGGTCTGTCCTGTTATCATTTTTTGATCCTGGAAGAAAACTTGTGCAGTCCTGTGTCCACAGGCCCTGGGCCAGGGGTATCCTGTGGGTCTGTGGCATCAAGGTTCAGGCCGGGGGCATGGAAAATGTCAAAGGGAACGAGCCGTGTATCTACATGAGCAACCATCAGAGCTATTTTGATATTTTTGTCCTGCTGGCCTTTGCCCCAACCGACTTCCGATTTATTCTCAAACAGGAACTGATGAAAATTCCATTTCTGGGCGTGGCCATGAAAAGGGCTGGTCACATTGCTATTAACAGGGAAAGTCCAAGGGAAGCCATCCGCGGTATGGAGCAGGTGGCAGAGCTGATAAAGTCCGGGATGTGCGTTGTGATTTTTCCGGAAGGGACAAGAAGTGTTGACGGAAAACTGCAGCCACTGAAAAAAGGCGGATTTCATATGGCAATCAAATCCGGACGTCCGATTGTGCCCGTGGCCATCCGGAACACGTGTCGTATCGTGACGAAAGGCAGTCTGAGAATAAACAAAGGGGATGTCGCAATTTATTTCGACAGGCCGATTTCACTCGAAGGGTACACAAGGAAAAATCTGCCGGAATTAATGGACCGTGTGAAAACGGCCATCCAGAACCACCTGTGACGCTGGTCAGGCTGCGTCAGAGGCCGGATCGGTTGCGAAACGGGTATCTTTTCACTGCTACCCAGTTTCCATCCATAAATGGCCCTTTTGCCCAATCTTTAAATAATCTTCGGAATATCAACCATATGCCTGCCTGTCCCGTGAAATCCCGTTGTGCTTCCATTTCACCGGGGCGGTTATTTTTTCCGTACGCCTTGATCTCGGACAAAATTCCTCCTTGCACCTGCCTGCTGCAGGCAGGTCTTCGGCAAACTCGACGCTTGCAGGTTTTAGGTGCTATTCATTGAATGAAAGAACCCCCGATTATTTTATGCCGCCCTGGTACGTGACCAGGCCTATGGCGGGATGGCATGCCGGAACGTAAATGGTACAGTAAGATTCAGAGATTCAGGTACGGGGATCCGGGCGTTTTCGCCACGGTACTGTCCCTGTTTCTGATAATGACGCCGACCGGGGCACGATCCTTCGCCTATGTCATGCCGTCCGAGCAGTTGCTGTATCTGACGGCACGGAATTTTTCGGGACTCAGGACCCTGATTATTACGCAGTCAGCACGCCTGGTTTCCCCCGGCACCGGGGGCGCTGAACAGACGGTGACAGAGAAGATTCGGCTCAGGGCCCCCGGGCTGTATCATGCGGAACCTATCCCGCCGGAGGACGGTGGCATCACCGGGTGGAACCAATTCCCCGGTCGGAAACCGGGTGGCGATATGTTTTTCCGCCGGTTGCTGATGGTGGATGGACCCGAGACCGCCAAATCGCTGCTGTCGGAAATGGGGGTTGACCTCCGGAGCGTCTGTTTTACCCGGTTTGAAGGAATTGTCGCCTACCATTTGGGGCGAAAACATGCGGAAAGCCCGAAGCTCATTATTGAAAAGAAAACTTTTCTGCCCCTATATCTGTGCTACAGGGGAGGCAATGGGGCGGGCATGGTCAGCGTCCGGTTCAAGGATTACCGAAAAATCAAAAACGGCTGGTATCCTTTCACCATTGTGTACTCAGGCGCACAGGGGGTAACTGAATACCTGTCTGTCCTGAAACTGGTGGCCAACACACCCATTGAACGGGAACTTTCGGAAATTACCATGCCGGAAGAACCGTATCATGTCCCCGTGAAAAGTACTGAAAATCCGGCCATGGACAAACGTCTGAGGGAATGGACACTCCCTGGCGCCCATCCGTAAATGAAATTCGGGCACGGGTGAGTTTCCGATCCGGAAATGCGACTTTTTGCGCAAGGCCAAGGAAATCAAGGGATTATGCGGAGGCGTACATCCGGTACGCCGCACCTGTCTGCGTACGGGCACGCACAGGCAGGCAACTGATCCCGCGGATTGACGCCGGGATTGCGGAAAAAGGCCATTTATGGATCCGAAATTCCGGACAGACGGCCTTCACCCTTCGCAAGGGATGGCCTGGTCAAGGTGAGTCGGTTTTATGAAAAAAAAATATTCATCCTACGAAGAGGCGGTCCGGTCCCTTTACAGCCTTCAGAAATTCGGTATCAAGTTCGGCCTTTCAAAGACATCCAATCTTCTGGAAGCGCTGGGCAATCCGCAAAACGGGCAGAGATACATTCATATTGCGGGAACCAACGGTAAGGGTTCCGTGGCCTCGTTCATCGCTTCCATTCTCAGGGAAGCCGGGTTGCGGGTCGGCCTTTATATCTCCCCTCATCTTGTCCGTTTTACAGAGCGTTTCACCATCAACAACAAAGAAATCGCCCCTCAAAAGGCCCATGATCTGATTCAGGAGGTGGCGGAAGCGTTTGTCCCGGAAGAGCCGCCGACGTTTTTTGAGGCGACGACCGCCATGGCAATCAGCTATTTTGCCCGGGAAAAAACCGATATCGCCATTATGGAAGTAGGCATGGGGGGACGTCTGGACGCCACCAATGTGATTCAGCCCCTTGTGTCCGTGATTACGAATATCTCCATGGAGCATCAGTTCTACCTGGGTTCCCGGCTGCTTGATATTGCGCGGGAGAAAGCGGGTATCATAAAAACCGGGGTTGATGTGGTATCAGCGGTCAGCCAACCGGCTGTCATTGACCTGATTGCATCTGTTGCGAGAGAAAAACAGGCGCCGTTTTTTCGTGTCGGAAAAGACACCCGATACCGGGTGACACAATCCGGATTCCATTTTTCCGGAAAAAGGCGTCGGTTGAACCGGCTGCCTTTGGGACTGAAAGGCCCTTTCCAGGCCCGCAACGCGGCCCTGGCGTTGACTGCCCTGGAGCGGCTGGAGGAAAGGGGCGTTCATATTTCATCCCGGCATATTCATAAAGGGCTTGAAACCATTTCATGGCCCGGCAGAATGCATGTCATGGCGGAAAATCCCATGATCCTGATTGACGGTGCCCATAATCCCGCTGCAGCCCGGGCCCTGGCCTCGGCCGTCCGTTCAGGCTTCCAGTACGGGCGCCTGATCCTGGTGATCGGGGTGATGAAAGATAAAGATATCGGCCGTCTTCTTCGGGAGATTGTCCCGGTATCCAGCTATGTTATTTACAGTCGGCCTGTTTACCCCCGGGCTGCGGATCCGGAGGTCCTGGCTGCTGAAGCGGAATCCCAGGGAAAACCCGGAGAAGTGGTTCAGAGCCTGAGCGCAGCGCTGGACAGGGCCCGGGAAATAGCGGATCCCGGCGATCTGATTCTGGTGACCGGCTCTCTGTTCACGGTCGGGGAGGCGTTGGCCTGTCTGGATCCGCAAACCTATAAAATGGACGAATTCTGATGAATATGGAATTGCCGGGAACACGGAAAAGCCATTCTCTAGTCCTGGGATCTCTTGTGTGTTTCTTGATCGCTCTTTCTCTTTCCCCGGTACTTGCCGGCTATTGCCTTGCCGGAGGTGATCTGCGGAAGGGGCGTTTCCAGGGGCAGGGCGACGAGCCGTGGAATATTACGGCCAGACGCATGAGCTATGACGATAAACGCGGTCTGTATGAGGCCGAAGGGGATGTCGTCATATCAAGAAGCGATCAGGCGCTTTATGCCCGGAAGGCCTCCTATAACACGAAAACGGGGATTGCCGAGCTTGAGGGCGATATCCGTATGGAGACTCCCGGGGAGATCCTGACCGGAGAAAAGGGGGTTTTCGATTTCAGAAACCAGACCGGGAAAATTTTTCATGCCCGTCTCCTCCTTAAGGACAACCGTTTTCGGGTGAGGGGGGATCTCATGGAAAAGCTCGGCAAAGACACGTACCTGGTGAAAGGCTGTCATATCACCACCTGTGACGGGCCGAATCCGGCCTGGAGCATTACCGGCTCAGAGGTCAGGGTGACGGTCGAAAAATATGGCACGGTCAAGAATGCCGTGTTTCGGGTTCGTAATGCCCCGGTTCTGTATGTGCCTTATATGATTTTCCCTGCTGGCAATAAACGAAAAACCGGTCTGCTTTTGCCCGGGGTGGGTCATTCAACACGGAACGGCGCGGATGTGGAGGTCCCCTTTTACTGGGCTGTTTCGAACCAGGTGGATGCGACGTTTTATCAGAGATATTTGAGTAAACGGGGCTATATGCAGGGAACCGAGTTCCGCTACGTCACGGGCCGGAATTCAAAGGGGGTATTGCTCTTTGATATCCTTTCCGACAGAGACAAAAAGGGCCTGAACGACTCCGATGATGTGGGAATCAGCCCCTATCCCCGAACCAACCGGACCCGATACTGGGCGAGGGCCAGAGCGGATCAGGATTTGCCTGCCGGTTTTGCCGCCCGCCTGAACGCGGACTATGTCAGCGACCAGGATTATATGAATGAATTCCTGGCCGGGGGTTCCGGTTTCAAATCTAGAACGGATCTCGGGGATGAATCCGGGCGGCCTGTAGAGGAGAGGCGGTCCCCGATCCGGACTTCCGCTCTGCGAGTGAGTCGTGATGGTGAGGCCTACAGCCTCCAGGCACGGGGAAGCTATTATCAACTGCCCGGGAATCCTGCAAGACATCGGACGGATGAGCCTCTGGGCGGTGTTTCTTTCAGTCTTCTCCCTGAGCGTATCCCTGTGATACCGGCATTTTTCAGCATGGAATCCGACTATGACTATGTATGGAATGAAGATGAAGAAAAGGGCCACCGGCTGTCTGTATCCCCTGAGATAAGAATTCCGCTGAAATTCGCCCCGTTCATGGAAGTTGAGCCGTCCATCCGGTACACGCTGACTCCTCAGCGGGTTGATGATGGTGACGGCGGCACGGATACCCAAAGCCTGAAAACATATGAGACCGGTATTCAGTTGTCCACCAGCCTGGACCGGATATATGATACGGATATCGGAAATGCCGGGAAGCTGAAACACAGGATCCGGCCGATAGTCAGCTACACCTACCGGGGATTCCGGAACGGGAGCAGTCCCGATCCGTGGTTTGAACCTGCTGCAGAGCAGGGCCGCGCAAACCGGGTCACCCTGGCAATAGAAAATTTTTTGGATGCCCGCCTGGAAGATGACAAAGGGGACGTCTCATACCGCCAGTGGGTCAAATTTACCCTCAGCCAGGCCTACAGCATTTATGAAAAAAGGCGTGATCAACCGGGTGTCGACAAAGAGCCGTTTGAACCGCTTCAGGGGGTGCTGACCGTGACCCCTTTCCCTCAGTGCAATTTTTTTGCCGATGTCCGCTGGGACCATTATGACCATAGATTCAATTATGCCGATCTGTCGCTCGAACTGACAGTGGACCGATCCGGAGACAGAGAAGACCGCTTTCATCTGGATTATCTGTATGATCGCAATAATCATGAAAACATCAATCTGTGGGTGGACGTGAATCTGTTCTATGGGTTTTCTGCCGGCGGCTCACTGGAACGGGACCTGGACTTGAATGAGGGAATTTCAAACCGATACTGGGTCCAGTACCGACGCCAGTGCTGGGGCATCAAGGTGGGTGCAGAAAAAGACAACGGAAACACGAGTGTGATGATCGAGTTTCAGCTGCTCGGGCTTGGAAATGTCGGCGTGTTTTAGGCGTTCGCGGTATTCCCCGGGTACAAGCTGCTTTTTGAATGTATCCCGGTCAATGAAGGATTTTCAGCAGGCTGAACCCGCCGACCAGAAGGACGGCGAAAGCAAGAGACAACCAGTTGAAATATTTTTCGATGAAGGGTCTTATGGCTTCGCCTTTCCAGCCGACCAGGCCTGCCACCAGGAAGAATCTGGCCGACCTGCTGACCGTGGAGGCGAGAAGAAATCCCCCAAAGTTGATTTTTGCAATGCCGGCGGAAATCGTACACACTTTATAAGGAAGAGGGGTAAAGCCGCAAAGGAAAACGATTTTAAAATCATGTCTGTCATACCATCCCTGAAAAACGGCAAAATTTGCTTCCGTCAGCCCCGCCCATGACAGATGAGACAGAACCCAGTCTCCGATCAGAGACCACATAAACATCCCGATAAAATAGCCCAGTACACCTCCGACAACCGAGGCAACAGAGCACCAGAAGGCAAACCGGAACCACTTTGCGGGTGCACCCAGGGTAAGGGGGGCAAGAAGCGTGTCCGGGGGAATCGGGAAAAAACTCGATTCTGCGAAACTGAGTACAAACAGGGCGGTTTCTCCGTGTTTTGAATCCGCAAAGCGGATGATCCGGTTATACAGCCGTTTATGCAGGTGCCACCACGCCGGATCATTCACCTGGTTTCGGGTTGCAGAAAGAGTCATGATTTCAAATGCCTGATTTTGCTGAATGCATGGCAGTCGAATACCGCCTGAAGATACCGGTCCTGGCCGGCCATGCGGAATGCGTGGGCATCAAGGCCT
>CAYTJI010000097.1:0-6557 GCA_964438065.1 uncultured Desulfobacteraceae bacterium
ATATTAAAAGCATAACTTCCTTTTTGAAAATAGTTTATGCAGGTTTTAGGTGTAAGAAAACCATGAAAACAAATATCGCTAATCAACTCAAGGAGATATGGATTTTGGCATGTGACGGGTCAAACCGGTTGAGGGTAAAAAGGAATCCTCCGGAGAGCCGCACGCGCTTCTGACAACGTGTTGACGGCTTTGAGTTATAATAATGACACTATTGGGCACATACCCCGTTGTTTTTCCCGGAAACTTATGCTATGAGGAGAAACCAGTTGCAAGAGTACAAGGAGAAAAGCATGAAATTCAGTATCATACAAGCTGATCCACTCAGGCTGAAAACCAAACCGGCTGATGATTCGGCATTGGGATTCGGGGATATTTTTACAGACCATATGTTCCTGATGAATTATGTCGCCGACAAAGGATGGTTCAACCCCCGTATCGAACCTTATGGCAATATCTCAATTGATCCCGCTGCAATGGGGATTCATTACGGACAGGAAATATTCGAGGGACTCAAGGCCTACTGCGGGATCGACGGAGGGATCTCCCTGTTCAGGGCCAGGGACAATTTCGAACGGTTCAACCGTTCTGCGAGAAGAATGTGCATGGCCGAAATTGATATTGATCTGGTCATGGAGGGCATGAAAAAACTGATTCTGATGGATAGGGAGTGGATCCCGAAGAGTCACGGGGCATCCCTGTACATCCGGCCGACCATGCTGGCTACCGAACCGCATCTGGGAGTACGGCCTTCCAGGCAGTATCTCTTTTTTATTATTCTGGGTCCGGTGGGAGCATATTACAAGGAAGGATTGAACCCTGTCAGAATTTATGTCGAAGATTTTTATGTTCGAGCCGCAAAAGGAGGAACCGGGGAAGCAAAAACCGCCGGAAACTACGGAGCCAGTCTTCTGGCAGCGGAAAAGGCGAAAGAGAAAGGATTTACGCAGGTTCTTTGGCTTGATGCGGCAGAACACAAATACGTCGAAGAAGTAGGGACGATGAATATGTTCTTTGTAATTGACGGTGAAGTCGTCACATCTCCACTGAACGGAAGCGTGCTGGCGGGAATTACAAGAGATTCCGTCATTCAGTTGGTGAGAGACTGGGGAATCAGGTTTCAGGAACGTTTTATTTCCATCGCTGAAGTCATCCGGGCAGCCAGGGACGGCAGCCTGACAGAGGCATTCGGCACAGGCACGGCGGCTGTCATATCGCCCGTCGGCCAGATCACATACAAAGGAGAGGATTACGTTATTGCCGGGGGCAGAATGGGAGAACTGTCCCAGCGGCTTTACAACGAAATCATTGCAATCCAGTACAGAGAAAAACCGGATCCGTATGGATGGGTTGAACAGATTGACTGATCACCACTCAGTGGGGGATGAAATGCTTTCCGATTCGCGCTGGATACATAAACCCCTGGACACGGAGTCTTTATTGCCACATACCCCGAAACAGGGGGTGCATTCCTAACATAAATTGACGCTTATGGAAGACAAGAGAAAACATTCCCGAACAAGAACAGACAATCTTGTATCTTATTCCTGTCTTGATGATGAAGAAAACGAATTAAGTCAGGGGATCGGAAGAACGCTGAACATCAGTCAGGGCGGGCTCCTCCTGGAGAGTCACACCCCGATTGAAACAGACAGGATCCTGATCACCTCTGTGGATATCAAAAACAACTTGATGGAGATTAACGGAAAGGTCGTATATTGCAGGGAATCAGGTCCTGGGATCTTTCACACAGGTATCCGTTTTCTGGAAAGCAATGAAAAGATCAGGGATATCGTAATCAACCTGATAAAAGTTTACAGCCTTCAAAAAAACAGATAGTACTATTCTTGAGACGCCCTCCCTTCGATCTGTGCACCAGCCTGAGACATCTTTGTGATAGCCATTCCCTCGTGGTGTGCCAAAAACAGGCCTACGGCAAACACAGGAAAAATGTTGACCCCATGGACGACAGTGGCAAAGGAAAGGGCCGGCCCCGCCGGCACTCCGAACATGGCGAGAGTAATCTGGCAAAGATAATGATAGGTTCCCACATAACCTGGAGAAGACGGAACCACCACGGCAATCGTGGTAATTACCAGGAGAATCAGGCTTGCCGACCAAGCCAGACGATAGATCTCCACAAAATCAAATGCCTGCAGACAGAAATAAAACACGAGACCGTAGCAAACCCAGATAACTATGGACAAACACGCTATGGTGAAATAATCATGCCAGTGCTTCAATGGTAAGATACCCGCCAGAAGATTGTCCAGCGCACTCCTTACCTTGCGGGCGGTTCGATCCGGCAGGACCTTGAGGGCAAAACCGGTGAATCGTATCGCTGTGGAGGATCCTTTTTTCAGGAATATCAGAAGGAGGAGAATTCCGGTGGTTACGACGAATATAATACAACCGCTCTGGATCACCCAGGCCGGAAAAGGATAAAATAACAAAGACAGAAGCATCAGGCCGACGAGAGAGAACAGGTCTGTAATACGCTCCACAACAATCGTGGCAAAGACAGCACTCATGGCGAGCTGCCGCTTTCTACTCAGGACATAGGCACGCACGAGTTCTCCCAGGTGAGCAGGCATAAAGGTATTTCCCGCATATCCGATAATCAGGGATGAAAACAGGCTGCTTGTATCCAATCGCCGGAGAGGGTCCAGGAGATAGCGCCACCGGACTGATCGGACCAGATGACTGAAAAAAAGCGCCGCAATGGCCGGGATAAGATCCCAGTAATTCGCAGCCCTGAAGGCCTGCCCCATCTTACCGAAATCAACGCTGCGAAACGCCAGATACAAGCACAGAACACTTATGAAAACGCCCACGCCGAACCTTATTCTGTTCTTCCTGACGGTTTCCATGCCTGTCCTGCCGTT
This sequence comes from uncultured Desulfobacteraceae bacterium, assembly GCA_964438065.1. Taxonomy (GTDB): domain Bacteria; phylum Desulfobacterota; class DSM-4660; order Desulfatiglandales; family Desulfatiglandaceae; genus CAYTJI01. The sequence goes on from CAYTJI010000097.1 coordinate 2,883, forward strand.
CGCCCGGACATCGGCAAACGCCTGAAACAGGCACTTCGGCCTGTCCGGGAACAGAATTCAAATGCTATTGTCCGGGTCTGGAGATCCTCGAAGGATATCCGGACACCCCTGAACATCCATCCTGAATCTGACATCAGCACCGGTAAAAATCCCGGTACCAGGCAACAAATTTCCGGATTCCTTCTTCAAGAGAGGTCTTTGGCTTAAATCCCAGCAACTCTGTTGATTTTCTGATGTCGGCGGATGTTTCTCTCACATCCCCGGGCTGCATCGGCATCATATTCTTTTCGGCTTCTTTTCCCAGTTCCTTCTCCAGGATTCCAATGAGCTTCATCAGCTGTTCCGACCTTGAATTTCCCAGATTGAAAACTTCGTAAGGTACGGAACGCTCAAGGGCCGCAATTGTTCCTGAAACGATATCGTCAATGTAGGTAAAATCTCTTTTCATGTCTCCGTAATTATATACGTCTATGGGACGGTTGTTCAGGATGGCATCAGTAAACAGAAAAAGCGCCATGTCCGGCCTCCCCCATGGCCCGTAAACGGTGAAATATCTGAGCCCCGTACAGGGGATCTGGTACAGATGACTGTATGCATGAGCAATCAGTTCATTGGCTTTTTTTGTCGCAGCATAAAGCGAGATCGGGCTGTCCGTCCGATCAAGGACGCTGAAGGGTATTTTCTTGTTGCTTCCGTAAACAGATGAAGAGGACGCATATACAAAATTCTCGGGGCGGTATTCCCTGGCAATCTCCAGCAGGTTCAGAAAGCCCTGAACATTGCTTTTCTCATAGGCAAAAGGATCTTCCAGTGAATACCTGACACCTGCCTGAGCCGCAAGATTGCAGATCCTGTCGATCCGGTGTTTGGCAAAAATCTCACGGAGAGCCTGGATATTCTGAATATCCTCTTTGTAGAAAACAAAGTTTTCATACGACTGCAGGATTTTCAATCTGGCTTTTTTTAGATTGACATCATAGTATCTGTTCAGGTTGTCTATACCAATAATATTTTTTCCCTGTTCCAGCAGCCTCTTTGATAAACTGAACCCGATAAAACCGGCTGAACCGGTGACGAATACGGTTTCACCATTTTTATCCATATATTTCTTACCTCTCTGTCTTTACGGAATTTGCCGCACGTGAATGCTTTTTACATAGGCCTCCCTCAAGGTGTCCACATGCCCGGATGGAAGTCTTTCAAGGAGGGAAACATCTGGAGAAACGTCAGAAATCAAGCATAAAAAAAGATTGTATCCGGATGCGATTTTCGATCCGGATACAATCTTTCGGGCTCTTCAGATGAAGACATACTGCTCATGCGCATCTTGCCCTGACATCGCCTGAAACTTCGCACGCCCGAGGCATCTTAGAAGGGCTAACGCCTCTCCCTTTCCGAAATCCCACGCAATGGTCAGGGTTACTTGAATCAGAGGCACCGGAACGGACTACATCATGCCGCCCATGCCGCCCATGCCGCCCATGCCGCCTCCCGGAGGCATGGCGGGCATGGCATCTTTTTCTTCCGGTTTTTCCGCTATCATGGCCTGGGTTGTCAGGAGAAGAGAGGAAACCGATGCCGCGTTTTGAAGGGCAAACCGGGTCACCTTCGCGGGATCAATGACACCGGCCTTCATCAGATCCTCATACTCACCTGATTCCGCGTTATATCCATAAGCACCGTCTTTTTCCTTGACCTTGGCAACGACGACGGACCCTTCCGCACCGGCGTTGTTGGCAATCTGCCTCAACGGCTCTTCCAACGCCCTCATCACCAGGTCAACACCGGTTTTTTCTTCTCCCTTCGCTTTGCTCCTTGTTTTTTCAACCGCAGGAATCGTTCTTACCAGGGCAACGCCGCCGCCCGGAACAACACCTTCTTCCACAGCAGCCCTCGTCGCGTTCAGCGCATCCTCAACTCTGGCCTTTTTCTCTTTCATTTCAATTTCCGTTGCCGCACCGACTTTAATAACCGCCACGCCCCCGATCAGTTTGGCCAGTCTTTCCTGAAGCTTCTCGCGGTCGTAATCGGAGGTCGTATCTTCAATCTGGGCCCTGATCTGCTTGACTCTTCCTTCCAGATCGGCCCGGTTACCTCCCCCGTCAACAATCGTGGTATTATCTTTATCGATCTTGACCGTTTTGGCTGTGCCAAGGTCATTCAAAGTAATATTCTCCAGCTTCAGACCGAGATCCTCGGACATCACCTGACCACCCGTCAGAATCGCGATATCTTCCAGCATGGCCTTTCTCCGGTCTCCAAACCCGGGGGCTTTCACGGCGGCAACACTTAACGTGCCTCTGAGCTTGTTCACCACTAGTGTTGCGAGGGCTTCGCCATCCACGTCTTCAGCAATAATCAGGAGAGGCTTGCCCATCTTGGCAATCTGTTCAAGAATGGGTACGAGATCTTTCATGCTGCTGATTTTTTTCTCGTGGAGAAGAATATACGGGTCCGACATCGTCACTTCCATTTTCTCCGGGTCAGTCACAAAATACGGAGACAGGTAACCGCGGTCGAATTGCATTCCTTCCACGACATCCAGTGTCGTTTCCATGCTCTTGGCCTCTTCCACCGTGATGACACCTTCTTTGCCGACTTTATTCATGGACTCCGCAATAATATTTCCGATTGTCTCATCATTATTGGCTGATATGGACCCCACCTGCGCAATTTCCGCCTGATCTTTTGTCGGCTTTGCAATACTCTGCAATTCTTTGACGGATGCCTCGACAGCCTTCTCAATTCCTCTTTTTATCGCCATAGGGTTGACACCCGCAGCAACCAGTTTGGAGCCTTCTCTGTAAATCGCCTGAGCCAGCACCGTTGCAGTAGTCGTCCCGTCTCCGGCAACATCAGATGTTTTGGATGCAACCTCTTTGACCATCTGAGCACCCATGTTCTCAAATTTATCCTCAAGCTCAATCTCTTTCGCCACAGTCACTCCGTCCTTGGTAATCGTCGGAGCGCCGAATGACTTGTCCAGGATGACGTTCCTGCCTTTGGGTCCCAGCGTGACTTTAACCGCGTTGGCCAGGGTATCCACCCCTCTGAGCATCGACTCTCTGGCTTTCACGTCGTATTTGATCTCTTTTGCCATATTTTGTATCCTCCTTCATTATTGATAAGGAACTATTCCATAATAGCGATAATATCATCTTCTCTCATAATGAGGTGTTCCTCTCCATCGATCTTGATCTCTGTCCCTGCATATTTTCCGAAAAGAACCCTGTCTCCTTCCTTTACCTCAAGGGGTTGTCTGGTGCCGTCTTCAAGGATCTTTCCATCCCCCCGGGCAATAACCCGACCCTCTGCAGGTTTCTCTTTTGCAGTATCAGGAATAATGATCCCCCCTTTTGTCTTCTCTTCTTCCTCAATCCTTTTGACAATAACCCGGTCATGCAATGGTTTGATCTTCATCTTGATTCTCTCCTCCAACATTTAAAAATTTAAATATTACGGCCAACCACCGTCAACCAACCATCAATGAATACGTAAGAATCATCAAGAACGAAAGGCGCAGCAAAAGCGCCGGATCTGGTCGAAATCCACACTGATAAGCGGAAAACGCACTAGACGGGGCGCAACAGTTATGCCAAGGCGTGACCAGACACGCATCGATTTGAATGGCCCATAAAGGCTGCGGTTTTTGAAAACAGTTTACCCTCCGGGAGC
>CAYTJI010000098.1:0-2646 GCA_964438065.1 uncultured Desulfobacteraceae bacterium
GATATTGTCTCAGGCGGCGAGTTGTTCCGGGCGCTGAAGGCAGGGATTCGTCCGGAAAAAATCGTCTATTCCGGCGTAGGAAAAAGGGACGAAGACCTCACGTATGCCCTTGCATCGGGTATTTTGATGTTCAATGTGGAGTCTGCCCAGGAAATGCGAAAGCTGAATGAGATCGCCGGAAGACTGGGGAAAAAAGCAAACATTGCCATCCGGGTCAATCCGGATGTTGATCCCCGGACCCACCCGTACATCTCAACCGGACTTAAGGAAAACAAGTTCGGGATCGACATTCATGATGCACCCGAGCATTATGCGGTGGCAGCAGGACTTGAACATCTGGATGTTTCCGGTGTTTCCTGTCACATCGGATCTCAACTCACGGAAGTGCGACCCTTTGTGGACGCGTTGAAAAAGGTCAAGAATCTGATCTCAAGGCTGGAAGAAACCGGCATTCATATCCGGACACTGGATCTCGGAGGCGGATTGGGAATCACCTATGACAGTGAAATCCCGCCCCTTCCTGCCGAATACGCCCGGGCAGTAAAGGCGGAACTGGGGTCCACCCCACTGAAACTCATTTTTGAACCCGGCCGGGTCATTGCCGGAAATGCCGGGATTCTGGTCACTAAGGTCATTTATACCAAGACAGCGGGAGATAAGCACTTCGTAATTGTTGATGCGGCGATGAACGACCTCATGCGACCAAGCCTGTATGATTCTTATCATGAGATTCTGCCGGTTCAACGTTCGGACCGGCCGGCTGTCCGCGCCGATATCGTGGGCCCGATATGCGAAAGCGGGGACTTTTTTGCCCGGGGAAGAGAGATTGAGGCCTTTGAACCCGGTGAACTCATGGCAATTATGAGCGCCGGGGCCTACGGCTTCAGCATGTCTTCCAATTATAATTCACGACCCAGGGCATGTGAGGTAATGGCCAGGGCCGATCGTTTTTACACGATCAGGGCGAGGGAAACCTACGAGGATCTGGTCCGGGGAGAAAGCATTCCTGATTTCATGACGGACAGCGCAAGGAAATGAAAAAATGAAACCGGTCGAATTCTGGAAAATGAGTGGCAGCGGAAACGATTTTATCCTGATTGACAACCGGGACGGTCGGATCAGTGAAGAAAATATGGGCCGTCTGGTGGAAAGAGCATGCAGACGAAGGGAATCGGTGGGCGCGGACGGCGTGATATTTGTCGTTCCATCGGATCAATACGATTTCAGGTGGCGGTTTTTCAATGCCGACGGGGGAGAGGCGGAGATGTGTGGTAACGGGGGCCGTTGCGTTTCCCGTTTCGCTTTTTTGAAAGGGATTGCCGGATCGAAAATGACTTTCGAGACCCTGGCCGGTCCCGTATCCGCCGAGGTAAGCGGACGGAAAGTAAAGGTGCTCATGCCGGAACCGACAGGCCTTTCCATGGACCTGGACCTGGCCCCCCGAAAAGGTTGGATGAGTGTGGATTTCATCACGGTCGGCGTCCCCCACGTGGTTGTCCGGGTCCGGGACCTTCAGAACCATCCGGTGCTTGTACAGGGGCGGGATATTCGCTACCATTCCCGGTTTGCTCCGGAAGGAACAAATGCCGATTTTATGACTGTGGCAGGCCCTGACCGTCTGAAGATCCGGACGTATGAGCGGGGTGTGGAGGACGAAACCCTGGCCTGCGGGACCGGGGCGATCGCATCCGCGCTGACGGCATCGGTGCGCGGTATTGTGAGCGGCCCGCCGGTGCATGTGGAAACCCGCTCCGGTGAAGAGCTGACCATTCATTTCACCAGACGGGCGGATTCATTCCAGAGGGTTTCCCTGGAAGGAAATACGTCGATCATTTATCAGGCACAGCTCCATGAGGAAGCCCTGTTGCCTTAGGACTTGCGCAGGGATGATTTCACATTTTTTTGCGTGGTCCCCGGGGAGAGATGTTCATGTTTAATGGATCAATTGTTGCCATCGTGACCCCTTTCAGACAAGGGGAAGTGGATGAAGAGGCCTATCGTGAACTGATCGAGTTTCAGATCGAAAACGGCACAAGTGCCATTGTTCCGTGTGGCACCACCGGAGAATCGGCAACCCTGAGTTTTGAAGAACACAACCGGGTGATTGATATTGCCGTGGATGCGGTGAAGAAGAGAGTCCCGGTCATTGCGGGGACCGGTGGAAACAGCACCCGCGAGGCGATCGAACTGACCGCGCACGCCAAAAAGGCCGGTGTGGATGCAACCCTTCAGGTAACCCCCTATTACAACAAACCGACACAGGAAGGGCTTTTTCTGCACTTCAAGACAATCGCCGAGGCTGTCCCCCTGCCCCAGGTCCTTTATAACGTGCCCGGCCGCACCAGTGTCAACATGCTTCCGGAAACCGTTGCCCGTCTGGCCCGCATCCCGAATATAGTGGCCATCAAGGAAGCCTCCGGCAATCTGGGACAGATGGCGGAAATCATGCGGCTCGCAGGGGAACACATCACCCTCATTTCAGGAGATGACAACCTGACCCTGCCCATTCTGTCCATCGGAGGAAAGGGGGTCATTTCCGTTGTGGCCAATATCGCACCCCGGGATACCGCGGATATGCTGAACGCGTGGGAGGAAGGCGACGTTGCCCGGGCCAGGCGTCTCTTTTTCAGGATGCTTCCCCTGTGC
>CAYTJI010000098.1:2656-6541 GCA_964438065.1 uncultured Desulfobacteraceae bacterium
CCAGGCCATGTTCTACGAAACAAACCCCGTACCTGTGAAAACAGCCCTCTCCCTCATGGGAAAAATTGAGGAGGAGCTGAGATTGCCTCTGGCGGGCATGGCCCCCGGCAATCTGGAAAAACTGAAGCAGGCCCTTCGAGACTACGGAATCCTGTAAACCGCCTGTGGGTTTTCAGGATGCGTGCCGCCCTGTATTTTCCGGGGCGGAATTTTTTCGGACAGGAGCATCCTATCATGATAAAAGCAGTGGTGGCCGGTGCGGCCGGCCGTATGGGCAGACGGATTATTCAGATGATCCGGCAGGAGGAAGAAATTACCCTGATCGGTGCCTTTGAACAGCCGGGCCACCCGGCTATCAACGAAGATGCGGGGGCAGTGGCCGGCCTGGGAAACCTGGGGGTCCGAATCGCCGGAACTCTGGAAGAGGTCGTGGATCAGGCCGATGTCATCATCGATTTCACTGCCCCCCAGGCAACCCTGGAAAACATCCGGACCGCAGTGTCACGTAACCTGGCCATGGTGATCGGCACAACCGGCCTCACCGGTCGCGTTCTTGAGGAAGTGGAGGCCCTGGCGCAAAAGATCAGATGTGTTCTGGCACCGAACATGAGCGTGGGTGTCAACGTCATGTTCAAAGTGGCGGAAGAAATGGCCCGGATTCTGGGAAAGGATTTTGACATGGAGATCCTGGAAGTCCATCACCGGCGGAAAAAGGATGCGCCGAGCGGCACGGCCCTGCGTCTGGCCCACATTGTAGCTGACGCAGTCGGCCGGGATCTGGAACGGGTCGGCGTATATGAACGCAGGGGGATTATCGGGGAAAGAACAGATGATGAAATCGGCATTCAGACCTGGCGGGCCGGGGACATCACCGGCGAACATATCCTGATGTTCGGCGGTACCGGGGAAAGGCTGGAGCTGATCCACCGGGCTCACAACCGGGATAACTTCGCCCGAGGGGCGGTCCGGGCGGCGTTGTGGGTGACGAACCAGCCGGATGGCCTGTACGATATGCAGGATGTGCTGGGGCTCCGATGAAGACAGATTGATCAACCGGTTGTTCTGGAAAGGGGAACACAAGAAAACAAAAAGAGGGTATTTTATGACGGAGTTTGAAAAGGCTGAACGGTTGAAGAAACTCCCGCCGTATCTTTTCAAGGAAATTGACCGGAAAAAGGCGGAGGTCAAGGCCCGGGGAGTGGATGTCATTGATCTGGGAGTGGGAGATCCGGATATTCCCACCCCTCCTCACATCATCCAGGCCCTGAAAACGGCCGTGGACAATCCGGCCCACCACAGGTATCCCTCTTACTCCGGGATGACGGCATTCAGGGAGGCCGTGGCCCAATGGTACGAGGAAACGTTCGGGGTTGAACTGGACCCGAATACCGAGTTTGTATCACTGATCGGCAGCAAGGAAGGCATCGCCCACTTCCCGCTTGCATTTGTCAACCCGGGGGATATGGTGCTTGTGCCGACACCGGCCTATCCGGTGTATCATATTGCGACGATTTTCGCGGGGGGCGAGTCCTTTTTTATGCCTCTTCTGAGCAAGAACCGCTTTCTGCCGGATCTGACTGCGATTCCCGATGATGTGGCTGACCGGGCAAAGATCTTGTTCATCAATTATCCCAACAACCCCACCTCAGCCGTTGCAGATCCGTCATTTTTCAGAGAAATCGTCACGTTTGCAGAAAAACACGGGATTATCGTGTGCCATGACGCCGCCTACACGGAAATCGCCTTTGACGGATACCGTCCGCCGAGTTTTCTCGAGGTGGACGGCGCCCGGGAAGTGGGATTGGAATTTCATTCCCTGTCCAAGACATACAATATGACCGGCTGGCGTATCGGTTTTGCTGTAGGAAACAGCCGGGCTATAGGGGCTCTGGGGGCGATCAAGAGCAATATTGATTCCGGGGTGTTTGAAGCAGTTCAGAAGGCCGGCATGGCGGCCCTCCGGGGAGACCAGTCCTGTGTCAGGGAAATGACCGAGGTCTACCGGCAACGAAGGGATCTGATGGTGGACGGTCTGGTCCGGACGGGGTTTGAAGTCGAATCTCCCCGGGCGACATTCTATCTGTGGGTCCGGGTCCCGCCCGGGTACACCTCAACCCGCCTTGCGACACGCCTGCTCGAAGAAGCCGGCCTTGTCGTAACACCCGGGAACGGTTTTGGGGATCCCGGCGAGGGATATTTCCGGATCGCGCTGACCCAGACACGAAAACGGCTTGCCGAGGCCATTGACCGGCTGAAGAAGATTGATATCTGACCACATGAAAGTAAACGGGATGTCCAGGAAGGCGTTTATCGGCGTCGGCTCAAATCTTGGAGACAAAATCACCAACTGCCTCACGGCCATGGCCCGGGTTGACCGGACCCCGGGATGCCGGATATCGGCCCGGTCCGGCCTTTTCCGGACCGAACCGGTGGGCGTGCAAGGCCATGACTGGTATGCAAATGCCGTGATTGCCGTTGACGTGGCGATTCCGGCGCGTCCGCTTCTGGAAAGGCTCCTTTCCATTGAAGTGGAAATGGGAAGGAAAAGAAAGCGGAAATGGGACCCGCGTACCATTGACCTGGATATCCTTCTCTTCGGGCAGGAGGTGATTGATGAAAAGGATCTGACAGTGCCGCATCCATTGATGCATTTAAGAAAATTTGTACTTGTGCCGATGGTCCAACTGGTACCGGACCTGCGCCACCCCGTGCTGCATCACACCATGAAAGAACTGCTGGATAACCTTCCAGGAGAAGGTCAGGCCGTCATTCCTCTGGAGGGGGCGTAGATGCGGTTTCTGCTTTACATCCTGATCGGGTATCTGTTGTATCGGCTCATCCGGGGGCTGATTGTACCGGCTCGGAACAGCGGGAAAGATGAGCGCCGCGGGACCATTGACGAAATGGTTCAGGATCCATGCTGCAAGACATATATTCCCTTGAGAAATGCCAGGAAAAAGATCATCAACGGAAAAGAATATTTTTTCTGTTCCGACGCATGTTATGAAAAATTTATTACGGACCGTGGAAAGGGGGAAAGATGAAATTCTTTATTGACACAGCCAACATTGAGGAAATCAAGAAGGGTTGTGCGCTGGGCATGGTGGATGGCGTGACGACCAACCCCAGTCTGGTGGCTAAGGAGGGCAGGGAGTTCAAGGGCCTTATCCGGGAAATATGCGGGATTGTGGACGGGCCGGTGAGCGCCGAGGTCGTAAGCCTGGATGCGGAAGGCATGATCCACGAATCCAGGGACCTGGCCGGGCTGGCCGATAATATTGTGATCAAGATTCCCTTGACGGAAGAGGGATTGAAAGCCACCCGGGTGCTTTCCCGGGAAGGGATCCGCACCAACGTAACCCTGTGTTTTTCTCCCCTTCAGGCCCTGCTGGCCGCCAAGGCGGGAGCCACCTATGTCAGCCCGTTTGTGGGACGCCTGGATGACATCAGCCATACGGGTATGGAATTGGTTGAGCAGATTCTGGCCATCTATCATACATACGGGTTTGAAACCGAGGTCATCGTTGCCAGCATCCGCAATCCGCTCCATGTGCTTGACGCCGCGCTCATGGGTGCGGATATCGCCACGATTCCTTACAAAGTGATTCAACAGCTGATCCAACATCCGTTGACGGATATCGGTCTGAAAAAATTTCTGGCTGACTGGGAAAAACTCACTTAGTTTCCATCCCTAAATGAAATTCCGGCACGGGTGAGTTTCCGATTCGGAAATGCGAATTTTTGCGCAAGGCCAAGGAAATCAATGGATTATGCGGAGGCATACATCCGGTACGCCGCACCTGTCTGCGTGCGGGCACGCACAGGCAGACAAGTGATCCCGCGGATTGACGCAGGGATTGCGGAAAAAGGCCATTTATGGATGGA
>CAYTJI010000099.1:0-6526 GCA_964438065.1 uncultured Desulfobacteraceae bacterium
CTGGTTCAGACTGGAACGGACAGCATTCTCTTCCAGGAAGCTGTTAATTTTTTTCAGATCGGAAGGGCTGATTTCATCCAGCAGATAACTTCTCATGACGGGCCTCCGGTTTCCAGCCTGTCTGTCTGCCTGCCCCCGAAGAAGGCATCAACAACCGCGTAGAGCCACAACAGGCCGAACAGCGCAAGCAGAACGCCCAGGCCGGACGCTCCCTGCTCCATGACCTTCCGGACCACAGAGGCCGGGTCTTCAAGGCTCACAGACCCGGACATCATGACTGTCTGGACAACCCGGTACAAATGTACGGTGAATCCCACCAGAAGCACAAACACCGCTGCCAGTATGGCGACGCCTTTTTTGAGATGCTGGTTTATGACCTGGCCCAGTCCCGGAATCACGAGGGCTGAACACAAAGGGGAGAGGATGGCTTTTTTCATGTTAAGCATTCTCCTGGGGGTCGGAACGAGGTGTTCTCGCAGGGTGTCTGATCGCCGGGCAGGTTGCTTGCGGGCGTACTGACTGAGAACCGTCGCTTTTCCCCGAATCGAAAAATATCCGAAAAAACCTCTGGAGGTGCCTGGCTGACATTGTTGTTATCGGCCCGGTTTGGGTAATTCCGGCCCTCAGGCTCCTCAACAGCGCAGAGATAAAAATAGATGCGTCATGTTATCGGCTCCTCATCCGGATTTGGGGGCAGATATCTTCAAGATGCAGCATAACCAATTGAAATAGCGGCGTAGGTGTTAACCAGAGATAGCATTGGGATCCTCACCGGATGCCCCTGTCACCTGGTCATGCGAGCATTTTTAACCCACAAGCCCGTATGGGGAGCCATATTATTCAAAAAAGGCATCTGATGTCAAATCAGGGTTGGGAAAGAATTGTCGGCACGGAAGACAACCGGATTTGCTGTGATAACAGGCATGAGAGGGGGATTCCTTTATTTCTGATTGAATTCCGCGTCTGCCTGCTATAATAATACATGGAATGCCTTGTCCGGTCATCCGTCCGGGGGATTCCAGGCCCGGACTACCGGCGTCAGCCCTGAGCACCGGCATCCGGATGGGCTGGAGGGAGGGTTGTCCTGTGCAGATGGCGTGGTGCGGGGCGGTGATAACGGTGTAACATCTTCCGGTCCGGTTCCGGAACAGGAAGGGAGGGATATCAATGCAGTTGGATGATGTGAAGATCTCAAAGACGATCATCGAGTCTTTTATGGAAAAGCTTTTGGCCGGTCTGGACGTGGATGTCGCGATGGTCGGAGCGGGGCCGGCCAATTTGGTGGCGGGCTATTATCTGGGCCGAGCCGGATTGAACGCAGTGATATTTGAGGCTAAACTGGCCCCCGGCGGCGGTATGTGGGGGGGAGGCATGATGTTTAATGAGATTGTTATTCAGGAAGACGCCGTTCATATCGCCGAAGAGCTGGGAATTCAAACCCGTGGCAGGGGTGATGGGTATTATGCCATGGACAGTGTGGAAGCCACGTCCGGCATTATCTCAAACTGTATCAAAGCCGGGACCCGTGTTTTCAATCTGATGAAAGTCACGGATGTTCTGTTCCGGGAAGAAGAGCGTATCCCCCGCGTGTCCGGGCTGGTGGTCAACTGGTCTCCGGTTGAAAATCTGGAACTTCACGTGGATCCCATTGGAATCCGGGCGGCTTATGTCGTGGACGGGACCGGACATCCTGCAAATGTCTGCCGGATCGTGACACGCAAGATGGACGTCAGGCTCAAGACGCGGACGGGCGGTGTTGTGGGTGAGATGCCCCTCTGGGCTGACAAGGGAGAGCAGTTCACAGTTGCCAATACGGGCGAGGTGTATCCGGGTATGTTCGTGACCGGTATGTCCGCGAACAATGCCTTCGGGGGTCCGCGCATGGGACCCGTATTCGGAGGCATGCTCCGTTCCGGGAAGAAGGTGGCCGAGATGCTTGGCGAAAAACTCAAGAGGTGATTCTCAAGTGAAATCTTTCGCCCCTGTCCGTCTCTATTGTTTTTCCCCAGGGCCGTTTCTGAGAGGCCGGGATCCTGTTGAGATCGTCGCCGCGCAGATCAGGGGCGGAGCGGATGTGATACAACTCAGGGAAAAAGAGATGACCGGACGGGAGCGGCTGGCGCTCGGGATCCGGATCAGGGAATTGACGCGGCGGGAAGGGGTCATGTTTATCGTGAATGACGATATTGACCTTGCCCTGATTCTGGACGCCGACGGCGTTCATCTGGGCCAGGAGGATATCCCTGTCCGTTTTGCCCGTCCGCTTATGAAGAATAAGATCATCGGCGTTTCAACCCACTCCATTGAGCAGGTCCATGATGCGGTGGTGTCAGGCGCCGATTATATCGGTGTGGGACCGATTTTCGAGACCGGCACCAAGGAAGACCGGACGGATCCGGTCGGTCTCGACCTTCTCTCGAAGATCAGAGACCGTTGTCCTGTCCCCTACGTGGCTATCGGTGGGATAAAGAAAACAAATCTGAGATCCCTGACGGATTCCGGGTGCTACCGGGCAGCCGTGATTTCCGACATCATGCTTTCCGGTAACATTGAACAACACTGCAGGAATCTGAAGACGATATTGACGACCTCGTGAAAGATCCGACTGATCCCCTGAAGAGCGTCTGTGCGTTTCATGCCGTGGCGGGATCTCCGTGGTGCACGGCTGCGCAGACATTATGCCTGAGGGCCATCTTTTCAGATCCCCACGAATTACTGAATTGTCAACATTGTGGGCGGTTGAACAATTTCCCGCAGTCAGGAGGAGATCGCCTGTGGCAGCTTTTAGAACCAGGGTCATTGATGGCAAGCTGATCGAGGATGTCAAACACCATATTGAGCAGGGCAATGAAGAGGCGCTCAAAAAGATCATAGACGAAATCCGGGCAGCGGACGTGGCGGATTTGATCGAGCACCTGAAACCGAGCGAGCGTCTGTTCATATTCAAGCTTCTGGAGCCTGACGGTGCCGGAGAGGTTCTGGTTGAAATTGAGCCCCCGGTCCAGGAAGGCATTTTAAAAGAGCTCGATAATCGGGAAATATCTGAAATCGTCCAGGAACTGGATTCCGATGATGCGGCTGATGTGGTGGGGGACCTGCCGGCAGAGCGCGCAAAAGAGGTCATTGAAAGCGTTGACGACGAGGTTTCCGAAGAGCTTGAAAAACTGCTGCCCTATCCGGAGGATAGCGCCGGCGGGATTATGGGCCTGGAGTTTGTGGCGGTCAAGGCCCATGTCACTCTTGGAGATGCCATCGAAACGATCAGGGAAAAGAAGGAGGTGGTGGAAAACCTCTATCACATCTGGGTGGTAGATGATTTTGGGAAACTGGTGGGCGTGGTTTCTCTCAAGGACCTGCTCCTTGAGTCTCCTTCCAAGAAGGTCAGCGAAATAATGAATCCTGAAGTCATTTCCGTGAATGTTTTCGCGGACCAGGAGGAAGTCATCCATCTCGTCAAAAAGTATGACCTGGTCAACATCCCGGTCGTGGATGAACAGCACCGGCTTATCGGTCGTATTACCCATGATGATATTATTGACGTCATTGAGGAAGAGGTGGACGAGGATATCTCACTGATGGCCGGTGTGATTGACCAGGAAATCGCGGAAGAATCCCCGTTGAAGATCTCCAAGGCAAGGCTTCCCTGGTTGATTGCCGGTCTCGTGGGGGAGATCCTGGCCGCGGTGGTCATCAGTCGATTCGAATCTTCCGTACAAAAAATCATTGCGCTGTCCTTTTTTATCCCGGTCATTATGGCGATGGGCGGCAGCACGGGCAATCAGGCTGCAACGATTGTGGTGAGAGGATTGGCCACGGGGGAAATCAGGCTCATGCATATCGGGAGAAGGCTCTGGGTAGAGTCCCGTGTGGCGTTTATCAACGCATTCATCTGCGGTATCCTCCTGAGCCTTGTCGTCGGATTCTGGCTTTCTGACTGGGGCTTGGCATCTGTTGTGGGCACGGCCTTGGTCCTGATCATACTGAATGCCGGCTTTATCGGTTCGGCGGTTCCGCTTGCCCTGAAAAAGATGAACATTGACCCTGCTCTGGCCACCGGGCCCTTCATATCAACCTCGAATGACGTGCTGGGGTTATTTATTTACCTGGGTTTGGTGACCCTCTATCTCCATATCCGGTGACTGCCGGGATCATCCGGATTTGTCATGAGATCGTCGGCCTTGTTCACAAGCGATTCCTGTTGACTTTTAAAAGGAAAAAAGTTATAAGGACCAAAAATTTTTGCCCGGCTGAGTCATGTGAGGGAGTCCATCTTTAACTCTCTCACATTTATAAAAAAATGAGGAGGATAGCTAATGGCGGATCAAGCAATAAACATCAGTGAGCAGAAAGGGGAGTTCAGGGCCAAGGTCAAGGAGCTCCTCCCGGATGCCGGGAATCTGAACATCTGTCTCACTTGTGGGACCTGTGCAGCCGGATGCCCGGCGACCGGTCTGGAAAATATGGACCCCAGAAAATTTGTGAGAATGGTGGCCCTGGGAATGGACGAAGAGGTGACGACTACGCCATGGGTGTGGATGTGCAGCATGTGTCAACGCTGTATCTATGCCTGCCCCATGAAGGTGGATATTCCCCAGATGGTTTATTTGGCGCGCCAGACCTGGCCACGCGAAGAACGGCCGAAGGGGATACTCGGTTCGTGCGATATGGCCCTCAGAAATGATAGTTGTAGTGCCATGGGTGCATCCCCCGAGGACTTTCAGTTTGTTGTGGAAGATTTATTAGAAGAGGTGAGAGAGAGTCAAGAGGGTTGGGAAGAATTGGATGCCCCTATTGATAAACAGGGCGCGGAATTTTTTCTAAACCAGAACTCCAGAGAACCGGTCACTGAACCGGATGAACTGATACCGTTGTGGAAAATACTCCATTTGGCCGGGGTAGACTGGACTTACGGTAGCAAGGGATGGGGCGGTGAAAATTACTGTATGTTCCTTGCCGACGATGACAATTGGGAACATATTGTTCGAACAAGCGTTAATCATGCACAAAAACTTGGGTGCAAAGTTTACCTGAACACTGAATGAGGCCACGTCACGTTTGCAGTCCGGTCCGGAGTGCAAAAATTCAATATTGAACATAACTTAGAAATTGCATCTATCTATCAATATTATGCGAAATGGATACGTGAAGGTAAACTGAAGGTAAATTCAAACTGGAATAAGGATCTGAAAGTTAAATTTACCGTCCAGGACCCATGTCAGATAATCCGCAAAAGTTTTGGAGATGCGGCAGCGGAAGATTTGAGATTTGTTGTTAAATCTGTTGTTGGAGAAGAAAATTTTGTTGATATGTACCCCAACAGGTCCAACAATTACTGCTGTGGCGGCGGCGGCGGTTACCTGCAATCCGGTTACAATGAAGAGCGTCGTCAATATGGTAAAATAAAATTTGATCAGATCGTTGCTACGGGGGCTGATTATTGTATTGCTGCTTGCCATAACTGTCATGCCCAAATACACGATCTCGCCGAACACTTCGGGGGCAATTACCATACCGTCCACCTGTGGACGATTATTTGTCTGGCACTGGGAATCCTGGGGGAGAACGAACGGACATACCTGGGACCGGATCTGGCGGAAGTCGGTCTCTGATGGTGGAGGCGTCAGGTGCTCATCCGAAGCGTTTGAAAGCAGTTTGAGACCTTTGAAGAATAACCGATTTTGTGCCGAATCAACTCGAAGATCCCCCTCTGTTAAGCGGGAGGGAAGGCAAATCACGCCACGGCGCGACTAACTTCAGGAATATATCGAATCTTTCGAGGATTATAATTTAACTCTGATCTATCTGCGTGCCTGCCTGCCCCGTCCGGACGGCAGACAGGCACGTACAGGCAGGCACCGAGTTGGCGCAAAAGTGGTCGATTTTCAACGGTCTTATTTTCCGAATATTTCACAGGACGGGGAAGCATTTCCCGTCCTGCTTTGGTTGGAGTGTCAGGCATTCCCTTTAGAGCCGGATTCCAGCGCATAGCCGATTAGATAGATGGCCGACCCCGGTTTGCCTGTCTCCCAATGAAAATCGGCACGATCGATGCTTTTGATGATCTGCCGGAGCTCTTTCGGGGTGTATGTCCTGAGGTTTGAAGTGATTCCTTCCCAGAGAGCGGTCAACGGATAGAGCGGGAAAACGTAGATCCAGACTATTTTCTTCCACGAAAACGGCGGGTAGTGCGGCACGACAAACAGTGACACGAACGGCGCAATAAACATGGCCATCCAGGTTGTGAAGCTCCCGGTCCGTCATTTTAAAAACACCGATCCCCTGCCTAATTCGCACCGCCTCGGCAAGTATTTCCCCTGCCGAATCAAATTCAACCTAAAACCTGCATAAACTGTTTTCAAAAAATGAAGTTATATTCTAATATCAGTGAGTTATGGGAATGCCGAGCTTGCATGTCACACATCAATCCGAATGCGGCCGTAAAGGCTGTGGTTTTTGAAAACAGTTTACCCCGCGGGAGCGTCGATTTTATCCCGCCTGGAGGCGGGACGGCGTTGGCAAGGACTTG
>CAYTJI010000100.1:0-6515 GCA_964438065.1 uncultured Desulfobacteraceae bacterium
CTTTTCCCATTGTCGAATCCCTTGCTCCGAAACAATCCAGGTGGCAAAAATCCTGGCTGCTCTTCAAAAAAAACAGGCTGGCCATTGTCGGACTGGTTATCTTCACCCTGTTTTTTCTCACGGCTGTTGCCGGTCTGATTCTCACCTCCGGTCAGGACCCTGTTTTCGATCCCGCACTCGTCAGGCTACAGGAGAAGCTGCGTCCCCCGCTCTCGAAACCACTCCCCGGCAATCTCCGACCCGAGGAAAACCCCGCTCTGGGAATTTTTCTCCTTGGAACCGACAACCTGGGCAGAGATGTTTTTTCCAGAATGCTGCAGGGGGCATGGGTTTCACTGACCGTCGGCTTTGTGGCCGTGGGGATATCGGTTGTCATCGGGATATTCATGGGAGGAATCGCAGGGTACTTCGGGCAGATCCACTTGCGCTGGGATCAGGTGACTGCCATACTCCTTGTGTCTTGCGGCGGGATTTTTCTGGCGCTCGGAATCATTGAGACCGGTGCCGTCCTTTGCGCAACAGGAGGAGCGCTTCTCTGGGTTCTGCCTTTTACAACAAAATCAGGGGTGGGAAAATTCCGTCCATTATGGCTGCGTATCATCCTGAGCCCTGCCCTTTCCATTGATACCCTGATCATGGGAATCGTGGATATCATGCTCTGTTTCCCAAGCTTTTTCCTGATACTGACCGTGGTGGCCCTTCTTCCCGCAAGCATATACAACATCATGGTTGTGATCGGCCTGACCAGCTGGATGGGCGCTGCACGGTTCGTCCGGGCGGAATTTCTCTCTCTCCGGGAACAGGATTTCGTAACCGCAGCCAGGGCGCTGGGGATCGGGGACCTTCGAATCATATTCCGTCACATGATGCCCAACGCGATTGCGCCCGTCCTGGTTTCTGCTACGATCGGGATCGCCTCGGCGATCCTGACTGAAGCAGGCCTGAGTTTTCTGGGTTTCGGAGTTCCTCCGCCGCATGCAACCTGGGGGAACATCCTGGCTGACGGGAAGAGTTTTATCTTCGACGCTCCCTGGCTGACGTTCATTCCGGGCATTGCAATCCTGATCGTTGTGCTCTCATTCAATCTGTTCGGAGAAGGGTTGCGGGACGTCCTGAATCCAAAATTGACGGTTTCGTAAAGGCTTTGAAAAACGGACCGTTTTTTACCGAAGCAAGTCAAATGCCCCGGACTATGAGCGGGGAAGGGCGAAATTATAACCGTATGAATATGTCTGTGTGCCTGCCTGTCCCGTCTGGACGGCAGACGGGACAGGCAGGCGCCGAGTCGGCCCAAAAGGGGCCGCTCTTCCTTTTGGCGCAGGGGCCGGCTTTTTTGCGGAGTTGTCACACCGGGTCTTGAAAAAATATCGGAGAGTTGACAAGATGGACAAATTCATATCCGGATGAAAATAATGGACCATCCATTACTCTCAGTAATCGATTTAAAAATCCAATTCCACGGAAACGACAATATCTCTCGTGCCGTGGACGGGGTGAGCTTTGACGTTGCAAGTGGTGAAACGGTCTGCATTGTGGGAGAATCCGGTTGCGGAAAGACGGTGACTTCGCTGGCTGTTCTTGGTCTTATCCCCAGTCCGCCCGGGAAAATTGCAGGTGGTGAAGTGCTGTTCGATCGCACGAATCTGCTGCACCTGGGTGAGGAACAAATGCAGAAAATACGTGGGAAACGGATTGCCATGGTTTTCCAGGAGCCCATGAATTCTCTGAATCCGGTCTTTACCATTGGAGAGCAAATCCGGGAAACCATTGCTGCTCACGAAAATGTATCGGAAACCGAGAAGCGGACGCGCACCGTGCAACTCCTGAAAGACGTGGGACTCCCGTCTCCGGAAGAACGGCTCAGGGACTACCCCCATCAGCTCAGCGGGGGACAGAGGCAAAGGGTGATGATAGCAATCGCCCTTTCGTGCAACCCCGATCTTGTGATTGCCGATGAACCCACGACCGCCCTTGACGTTACGGTACAGGCGCAGGTACTGCGACTATTCAGTGAATTACAGAAAAAACGGAAAATGTCCCTGCTCTACATTACCCATGACCTGGGTGTCGTTGCCAATATTGCGGATCATATCTATGTCATGTATGCCGGCACCATTGCCGAGCAGGGGACCAGATCTCACATCTTTCAAACCCCCCGTCATCCATACACGCAGGGGCTCCTGGCGTCCCTGCCGAACCGGGCCAGACGGGGGAAACAACTATACAGCATTCCGGGAAATGTACCGGATCCGGCTTACCGACCGACCGGATGCCCTTTTCATCCCAGGTGCGAGTACCGGACGGATGAATGCCTGGCCGAATTCCCTCATCTGTATGACTATGGAGAAGGACACCTGGCCAGGTGTCCCGTTGTTTACCGCTCATGGGAAAGGCGGAAATCCGATGCCGGGCCACAGGGTCTCCCCAATGACAAGCCTTGAAACTAAAAAAGACGATTCAATTGATCGCTTGCTGGAAGTACGCGAACTGACAAAGTATTTCCCCGTACGCCGCGGCTTTTTCCAGAAAATCAGCGGCTGGGTCAAAGCGGTTGACGGCGTGACTTTCCAGATCAGAAGGGGAGAAATCCTGGGGCTTGTCGGAGAAAGCGGTTGCGGCAAGTCCACAATCGGCAGGCTGGTCCTTCGGTTGCTGGATGCGGATCGCGGAAAAATCGTCTATGACGGGCAGGACATCACTGACCTCAACCAGCGGGACCTCAAGCCTCTGAGATCCCGCATCCAGATCGTATTCCAGGATCCCTTCGGTTCCCTGAATCCCCGGATGACAGTGGGCCACTCCGTTGAAGAGGGACTGCGGGTGATCGGCATCCGGCATTATCACGACAGGTCAGAACGGGTTAAAGCACTTCTGAACATGGTCGGCATTCCCTCTGCCGCAGCGGACCGTTATCCCCATGAATTCAGCGGCGGTCAGCGTCAGCGCATTGGTATCGCGAGGGCCCTGAGCGTGGAACCGGATCTCATCATCTGTGACGAACCCATCTCAGCACTGGACGTCTCTATCCAGGCCCAGATCATCAACCTGTTGAAACATCTGCAGGACCGGCTCGGGCTCAGCTATCTGTTTATTTCTCATGATCTGAACGTTGTCGGGTATATCTGTGACACCGTCGCGGTCATGTATCTGGGACACATCATGGAATATGCGCCGGCGGCAGAACTGTTCGATCATCCCGTCCACCCCTACACCCTGGCACTGCTGTCTGCCAGCCCGACTATTGATGTAAAACAGAAGAAGCCTTTTGAGACAATCCGGGGGGAAGTGCCCAGTCCCCTTGATCCTCCTCCCGGATGCCGGTTCCAGGGGAGATGCCCTCTGGTGGAAACAAGGTGCAGGAAAAACGACGTCGATTTTTTCGAAGTAGACAATAACCACCTGGTCCGGTGCTGGAAAGTGATTTAGTGTCCATCCATAAATGGTCTTTTTGCCCAATCCCTGTGTTGTGCTCAAAAATAATCCTCGGAATATCAACCAGATACCTGCGGTTATTTTTTCGCACGCCTTGATCTCGGCCAGAAATCCTCATTTATGGATGGGCACGATTTAAGACCGGCCGCGACCAACTTTTGCCTTGACTTTTTCTTGAATTTAGGACATTTTTTTCTGGACTGGGGGATCGTATAGGGGCAATACGACGGGTTCTGGCCCCGTTAACCGAGGTTCGAATCCTCGTCCCCCAGCCAGTTGACAACCATGCTCAGGGCATGGTTATTTTATTTACGGGGTCCCATCGTCTAGCGGTCTAGGATACCGGCCTCTCACGCCGGCGACACGGGTTCGAGTCCCGTTGGGACTACCACTGAGAGCGTGTGCCCATCCGGAATGAGTGCTTTCACCACAGGCTTATTTCCGGATGGGCATTGCTGTTATGACAGATCAATCCCGCATACGCTGCCCTGGCTGGAGACGCAGCGAAACACAGACATCGGACTCTTTATGAAGCCGTCATGTGTGACCATGCACGTTGCTGACGGATAGAGACTTTGAAAAATGACCGATTTTGTGCCAAATCAAGTCAAGATCTCCCGCTGACAAGCGGGAGGGCAGGCGCCCGGTTGGTGCAAAAGGGGCGCTTTTCAAAAGTCTCGGATACCCACCCAAAACGGTCCCTTGAATTCACCGGCCTGTTTTGAAACAAACACCCCGAACCGGAAGGAGGCGATTATGACCCAGGCAAAAACTGGCGATACCGTAAAAGTGCATTATACTGGAAAACTGGAAAGTGGAGAGATATTCGACTCCTCGGTAAACAGGGATCCGCTTGAATTCGTGATAGGCGGCGGGAATATTATTCCCGGTTTTGAAAACGGTGTTCTGGGCATGGAGGAAGGCTCATCCGTAAACATCACCATTCCACCCGAGGAGGCCTACGGGAACAGAAACGAGCAGTTCGTCGTGCAGGTGAACCGAAACGAATTTCCGGAGAACATCACGCCGCAGGTAGGTCTTCAACTGCAGATGACGCAGCCGAACGGCGAACCGGTCGTTGTCAGGATTGTAGACATGAGTGACGACACCATTACGCTGGATGCCAACCACCCGCTTGCCGGTGAGACATTGTTTTTTGAGGTTGAGCTGGTTAAAATCGTTCTGCCGGCGGTTGAATGATCCATTGGCCCGGAACGGGCGAACCTGTCTGAACTGCAGGTCCCCGGCCGTACTCGTTGCGGGAACCGAAAACGGTTCCCGCAGCCGGACCCCGGGGGCATCTATTTCCAGTAATATTCCGCATTGCTGCCGAGCTCAAGCTCGATTTCCAGCAACCGGTTGTACTTGGCTATTCGTTCACTTCTGCTGGCCGATCCTGTTTTCAGATGACTGCCTCTCATGCCTACAGTAAAATCGGCAAGAAAGGTATCCTCCGTTTCCCCGGACCGGTGGGATAGAAAATAACGCCAGCCCGCCTCCCGGCACATGTGTATGGCTTCCATGGTTTCTGTCACAGTGCCGATCTGGTTCAACTTGATCAGGGCTGAATTTGCCGTCTGTTCCTGGATGCCGCGGCGGATATATCGGGTGTTGGTGACAAAGATATCGTCTCCGACCACTTCAATACGATCCCCCAATTCCCCGGTAAGCCGGGCAAACCCCTCCCAGTCCTCTTCCGACAGGGGATCTTCCCATAAGACTATGGGATATTTTTCCACCCAATCTCTGGCCATTTCAATCAGGTCTGTACTGGTTTTTTTGCCGCCCCCGGACCATTTCAGATCATAGTGTCCGGTTTGTCCGACAGCAAATGATGTAGCAGCGGAATCAAGGGCAATCGAGATATCCTCTCCCGGACGATATCCGGCCTTTTCAATCGCCTGAAGAATAATCTCAATGGCCTCCTGATTGCTGCCGAGATTTGGCGCAAAGCCTCCTTCATCTCCCACACTCGTGGCCAGGCCGCGATCTTTCAGAATGCCCTTGAGCACGTGAAATGTCTCCGCCACGTAACGCAAGCCCTCGGAAAAACTGGGTGCCCCGAGTGGGACAGCCATGAACTCCTGCACATCCACGCTGTTGTCGGCGTGTTCGCCCCCGTTCAGGATGTTCATACAGGGGACCGGGATCCGTGTGGCGCCAGCGCCGCCCAGGTATCGATACAGAGGAAGCCCGCATGCCTCGGCCGCCGCCCGGGCCACGGCCATGGAGACACCCAGGATCGCGTTTGCGCCGAGTTTCGACTTGTTTTCCGTGCCGTCCAGAGACAGCATCAGATGATCGATCTCACCCTGATTCCCGGGGTCCATTCCCACCAGCTCGGGACCTATCGTCTGGTTCACGTGAGAAACAGCCTGGAGAACGCCTTTGCCGCTGTACCGTTTCGGATCTCCGTCCCTCATCTCCAGGGCCTCATTCTCGCCGGTACTGGCACCGGACGGTACAGAGGCCGAAGCGCGGACACCACTGTCCAGCGTCACGAACACCCGGACTGTCGGGTTTCCACGGGAATCAAGGATCTCCATTGCCTTGACAGAATCGATTCGCTCTCGCATGACATCTCCTCCTTTGGCACGTTCTGAAGTTATGGATGACCGGGTCGCAAATCCCGGCCGTTGAAACAGCGCGTTATCACATTCTTCGCAGGCCCCTGTGTTTTCAGGACCACAGGCACCTCAGTTTGCCTCCGATGAATTGGCCGCTGAAAAATGCGCTGATCAAAACCGGAAAAGTGACCAGGTGCCACCCCAGCCCGGTCATAAAACGGATGGCTACCACCAGGGGAACAGGGAGATGAATGGCCATAAACCACGGAACAGACAATTTCCGGACACCCGCCCGCCAGAAACCGAACGGGAGATTCAAGACAAATACGGCAAGTGCGGCAATCCACAGATTATGCATGAGTTGACAGAAACCCGTTTCCCCCAAAAGCCCTGTTGAAACCTTTTAACCTAAAACCTGCATAAACTATTTTCAAAAAGGAAATTATGCTTTTAATATCAGAGAATTATAGGAACGTTGTGCTTGCGTGACACGCATCGATTTGAATGCGGCCATAA
>CAYTJI010000101.1:0-6468 GCA_964438065.1 uncultured Desulfobacteraceae bacterium
CCAACGCCGTCCCGCCTCCAGGCGGGATAAAATCGGCGCTCCCGAAGGGTAAACTGTTTTCAAAAACCCAAGGATTTATGGCCGCATTCGAACTGATGCGTGCCATGCAGCCCGGCATTCCCATAACCCGATGATATTAAAAGCATAACTTCCTTTTTTGAAAACAGTTTATGCAGGTTTCAGGTGAAAATCATCCGGGAACATTCGTTCGACAGGCCGTCTTTCAGGCACGTACCCGTGATGGACAGAACCGTCATTCCATTCTTTCGACACATAAAGATTACAGTAGCAACTCCCGTATTCCTTAATATCCGGGTCTCTGTAAACACACGGGCAGATAATATCCTGATCTCTTTTCCGGTCGCCGGAAGCCAGTCGGCAGGGGCAGGAAGAATAACCATAACGCTCTCTGTTCACGGCCAGGGCCTCAAGCAGCTCAAAAACCCCGGTTTTGTCTTTATTGAAAAAATAGCCTTTCGGTTCCTGAACCTTCTTCAGAGATTCATACAGTTGTTGAACATCGTTCATAGGCCGAGGGCCTCCTTTATTTCGTTTTCCTTGAACCCGACAATCACCTTTTCTCCGATCAGAATCGTCGGAAAAGAGCAGCTCGGATTCCATTTCCTGATATCTTCAAGGATCGCTTTTCTCTCGTCGCCTTCCAGCAGATCAACATCTTCGAATTCATATTCAACCGAGCATTCATCCAAAAACCTTTTGGTTGCCGTGCAATGACTGCAGGTACTGAGCGTGTACAGCTTAACACGATTTTTCATGGCAGACCCTCCTGAATCCTGATTCGACATCCATACTCTTTTTCCATTTCAGATATTCTCCGTGAGTAATGAAAGGGCCCAATCGGCATGGCCCGGGCCCTGGCCTGCCTTTTCTGCATAATTCGCAACGGACCCGGCTGCACTCCCGGCACTCAATACAATCCGGACACGGTCTTTTTCTGCGGATCGGTTTATCTTCACCGGAATATTCCTTCCGCTATTTCTACCGGTTTTATTCTCTACTCCTTCTCTCAGGCGGATCGTGCTCATCAACAACGGGCATCGAAATTTTAAATATCGTCCCCTTCCCTTCTTCGCTGAAAAGGGTAAAAGAACCACCCGTATGAGCCTCGATAATCTTTTTCGAAATGCTCAAGCCAAGACCTGTTCCATGTTTTTTTGTGGTAAAGAATGGAGAAAATATCTTCCCCATATCTCGTTGCGGGATACCGCATCCCTCATCGGCAATAATTATTTCCATGCGCTCCTGCTCCACCCGGGTCTCGATGTTGAGGCGACCGCCGGATTCCATAGCCGCAATGGCATTTTGAGCCAAGTTCAGAAAGACCTGTTTCATTTTGTCCCGGTCACCCTCGAAAAACACGGGCTCATCACTGTTCGGGAATTCGACCTTGACGCAATGTTTTTCCAGATCATGTCTGAGCAGGGAAAGAACCTCTTTGATCAGTCCGTTGACATCGGCTTTTTCCTTTTTAAGGAGCGCAGGCTTGTAATAAGAGCTGAGTTCACCGAGCAGTTTCTCCAGCCGGGATACTTCCTCGGTAATGATCCTGAGCTTGGATCGTGATTTCTCATCCAGGGGCAATCGGCTGAGCTGATTCGCGAACCCGCCGATCATCATCAGCGGATTCTTGATTTCATGGGTAATCTCCGCCACGACGTGCCCGAGCGCCGCGAGCCGTTCAGATTGCGCAATTCTTTCTTCCAGCGCCCGGGTCTCACTGAGATCTTTGACGATCCCTGTAAAATAGAGTCTCCCCTCGACATCGGCTACAGAAAAAGAGATGTTGGCGGGAAAAGTGTCCCCATTCTTTCGGTTGGCAAGCATTTCCGCTTCATGGCCGATTCTTCCGGGAGATCTCGTCCTTACGAAATGCCTGACCGCACGGTGGTGATTCCGGCTGCAACCGGGTGCCATGATCACGTCCAGATCACGGCCGACAACCTCATCGCGACTGTATCCGAATATTTTTTCAGCCGCCTTGTTGAAAAATATGACTTCATGCTCTTCATTGATCGTGACAAAGGCCTCATTTGTGTTTTCAACAGCATTTCTCAGGATTAACAGCTCCTTGTTTTGGCTGTACAGGCTCATTCGATATATCCCGGCGTTATTCTTTCATATTGCATTCCTTCCGGAAATACCCGCCGCCGGTCCCAGCCCCGACCGTATCAGGAACGCAGCTGAGCCGGAAAGCACACAGGTATTTTGAAACACGGTCTATTCTTTATCAAACTGACTTTTCCCAGCGCCGCATATGGGGCAGGTCCAGTCATCCGGAATATCTTCAAAAGACGTTCCCGCCGCTATCCCGTTATCCGGGTCCCCCTCTTCAGGATCATAGACATAACCACATACTGAACACACATACCGTTCCACTTTTCACGCTCCTTTCTCCAGGCCATTGAAGAACGACTCTTTTGCACCTGCAAGCCGCCCTGCCGGCGCGGTGCACGCAGGCAGGACAGAGTCAGGTTCCAATCTTCAAAGGGCTTTTCCGGTTGAGGCAGGATATTATGGTTTTCCTGCCCGGGCATTCATTCATACCTTAAAAAATACGCTACGTTTCACCATCCAGTTTCACCGGGTGAAGTCGATTTCCTTCCCACATCCCGTGGGTTTTGTCAAACTCATCGGAAAAGATCTCCTTTTCTTTTCCACAGTTCGGGCACCTGCAGGTAACAAACAGCCTTCAAATTTTTGAACTGTTCAAACCCTGGACAGTGCTGGGGAGTCGTCGCCATGGACATTACTTCCTTATACATATCTTCAAAATATTAGCCGACAGACAGATTTTTACCGGGACATGATTTTCACCGTCCCGGGAAAAACCGGACATTGTCGTACCCGGCGCTTCGGTTAAAGAGATGCACCACAGTACGCCGAATCTTCATTCAGGGCAGCATTTTTGCGACCTCGCGTCCGTAGTCCTGCGCCATCCGGGTACCGCCTTCCAGGTGCGCCGACTTGAGCCGCAAGGCCCCTCCGGTCATGTTCATCCCGAACACGTTTTTCATGGTTTCGTATATTCTGTCCGATGCTTCCCCGCTCCATCCAAAAGCGCCGAACGACCCGCCCGCTTTTCCTTCAAGGCCGGCCTTCTCGGCCAGGAATAACATCGTCTTCATACGACCCATCATCTCACCGTGATAGGTCGCGGAGCCGAAAACATATCCGTCATAGCCCTCAAGGTCCGACTCGCTCTTGATATCCGTAACATTGACGACCTTCGCCTCATGCCCTTCCATCCGCACGCCTTCGGCAATCAGCTCTCCAATCGATTTAGTGCTCCCGCTGTTTGTTGAATAAACAACCAAAACCTTTCCCATTAAGCATCCCTCCCCCAATACCGCTGAAGGCTATCGATCAATCGTTGTGGTTTGAAGGTTAAGAAACAAATTGCGCTTCGTCCCTGACATGGACAGCGTGCCGGCATCAAGTGGCATGAAAAACTCGACCCTGCTGCGGATCAACTCACAACCTTCTGTCCGACCCGGTCTCTCCACACTCAGGAATATAGCAGGTTACATTCACGAACATACATTTTTCCTTACACGAAGGGCATTCGTCCGGCGGTTTCCCGCTCTTGAGCGTGTAGCCGCATTTTTCACATTTCCATTCTTCCATCGTTAACCTCCCTATGGGTTCAATCCATCTTCATCGGTTTGAGGGCTAATCGCCATGCCTGGCCATATAATCATCATATATGGTTTCCAATTTGAGTTTGTGCCCGGCTTCTTCCTGGCACAACATCTTGAAAAGTTTCCGAAGCTCGTCCCTGTCGGTCTCATCTGCAAGCTCGTTATAAAGTTGCAGAGATTTTTCTTCCTCAGGCCTGCCATAGGCCGTGAAGATTGCAATATGCCCGAACCGTCACCTGCGAGGCTTCGATGGGAAATTCGGCTTCCGGGACACCCCCGAGATTCAGAAACTGCCTGTAGGCTTTCCCATCCGCAATCACCTCGATCCATTCGATATAATGTTTCTCCTCCATCGGATGGGCGACTTCCCCGACCCTGACCTTCATGCTACCCCCAGTTTTTTCGACAACCGGGACGTGCTTCTCTTTTGCAGCATCCACGGTGTTTTCTTTATAAAGTGTCATTGCTGAACCGCAGCACTTGATATCCGTGGCCCCTTCATGCAGGATCTCAATAATATTTCCGCAAATTTCACATTTGTATATTTCCAGTCTGGCTGTCATGTTGTACCTCCTTGTTTCTGTTGATGGTCATCCCCGGTTAATAATTCTCTCCCAGCAGCTCAAAATGAGCCTGTGGATGCGCGCAGGCCGGACACGTATCGGGTGCCTCCTTTCCTCTGTGAATATAGCCACAGTTCCTGCAGCGCCATACGACTTCTGTCTCTCTCTTAAACACTTGTCCCTTTTCAACGTTGGCGGACAGGTCATTATAACGTTTTTCGTGCTGCTTTTCCGCCACGGCGATGGCCGTGAATATATCGGCGATATCGTCAAAACCCTCTTCCCTGGCAGTCTTAGCAAATCCAGGGTACATACGAGTGTGCTCGAAATTTTCACCGGCAGCTGATGCCTTGAGATTCTCCAGCGTACTGCCGATAACCCCGGCGGGAAAGCTGCCCGTTATTTCAACCTCTCCTCCGGCCAGTAATTTGAAAAGGCGCTTTGCGTGTTCCTTTTCCTGATCGGCGGTTTCTTCAAAGATAGAGGCAATTTGAACATAACCCTCTTTTTTCGCCTGACTTGCAAAGTAAGTGTATCGATTCCGGGCCTGCGATTCTCCGGCAAAAGCGGTCAGGATATTCTTCTCTGTTTGACTGCCCTTCAGTTCTGCCATTTTTTTCCTCCTCCTTATTTTTACAGAATGCTTAAAATGTTCATCAGATACCTACCCGTTTCATATTCCCTCAGCGGCGACTGACCCTGGCCCCGCAAGGGGTCGAAACATCTTTTTCGTGGCTCCGCAGATGGGGCATTTCCAGTCACCCGGCAGATCTTCAAAACACGTTCCTTTGGGAATCTTGCCTTTCCTGTCCCCTTTGTCGGGATTGTAAATATACCCGCAGTTCAAGGTCTGGCACTGATACATTTCTTCCGGTTCAACCATCGTGCTGTCTTCCTCCTGTCTCTGTGCGTTATCCCCACTGTCCTTTCTTGATATGGGCCTCTTTTTCAGCCTCCGCCGTTTTCCGGATCTTGTAAGCCGCATCTCTCAAAACGCCGTAGAGAATGCCGCAACCGTCATCCTCCCGGACCATGTCCCCCTTGTCTGAAAGGGCGAGCATCACATCAGTCAGAGAAATTGTTTCTTCAATCACCTCATTACATTGTTTCATAATTAACCTCACCAATGGACAACCGGCTTTTCCTTTACGGCCCTTTATGGATTTTTGGTGGGTCATACAATATAGTTTCCATCCATAAACGGCCTTTTTGCCCAATCCCTGTGTCAATCTTCGGGATCATTTGCCTGCCGTGCGTGCCCGCACGCAGACAGGTGCGACGTACTGCATGACGTCTCCGCATCATCCCTTGATTTTCCTGGCCTTGCGCAAAATTTCGCATTTCCGGATCGGAAATTCACCCGTGCCAGAATTTCATTTATGGATGGACGCTAGTCAATGCAATACGATAATACAGGAGCAAAATTGACCACAACATACAGATTCACCTACTGAAAACGATGAAGGCCTTTCCTTCTTCCTATCAAGGACCGTGCCATAAAAAGGTTTTGGGATCATAATTATTTTATCCTGTAATATCAACTTGTTAAGCACATAGACATCCGCCTCTTTTTTTACTGAGAAACAACTGTTCACGTATTTGATACAAGAATGTATCAGAGCGTGCCAAGTCGGCATAACACACCAGTTTCCATCCATAAACGGCCTTTTCGCGCAATCCCCGCGTCAATCTGCGGAAAAGTTGCCTGCCTGTGCGTGCCCACACGCAGACAGGTGCGGCGTACCCGATGTACGCCTCCGCATAATCCCTTGATTTTCCTGGCCTTGCGCAAAAATTCGCATTTCCGGATCGGAAACTCACCCGTGCCCGAATTTCATTTATGAATGGGCACACACGAATATTATATTGGTTGCGAATTTTGAGGTCCTGATGTTGTGGAAGCCGGGGGAAATATTGATGGATCAAAAACCAGAAACAGGCCAGGGAAGGAAGATACAATGGTAACCTCTCAATAAGTTCGGGTAATACATAAAAATAATTGTTTGATATCTCTATCTATTCAACTGCGGGGACGGGGACAAAGGGGACACGGGTTAAACAGGACGATCCTTTCCCGCGTTGACCATGTCTCAAGAACCATCTTGAGACACTCGTGTATCATGAGACAATAATCGTGTCCTTCCGGTAAGCGTGTTTGATTCAAATTTTTGAAAAAGTGTAGCATCGGTCGAACAAGTTATTGTGTGGTTCTGTATAGCCTTCAAAGTTTTTATAGATTGACAATG
>CAYTJI010000102.1:0-6468 GCA_964438065.1 uncultured Desulfobacteraceae bacterium
GATTGAGGCCTACAATTTTCAGGGTATCAGGAAGCAGCGGAATTCTATTTCTGCGCGAGCGCTTAACTTCGTTTTCAATTTTCAACCCTTCCTTTTCTTTCTTGCAACCACTGGTAGTATTCATAAGTCTTTTTCATGCCATGAAGAAAAGGGGTATAATCAAACTGTAAAATTTGATGAATCTTTCTGCCTGAATATATAAGGTGGGTATCGAGGGGAAATGGCAGAGGAATTCCCTTTGCCTCTATGTCTTCAATTTTCATCGTTACGATATTAAGTTTTTTACCGGTTAATTCTTCCAACACCTCCACCAGTCTTTGGTAAGAAATAAGTTCTTCTGCAGATACATTTAGAGCCTGATTAAATATTTTTTCATTTCCGATACACTTCATAATCACTTTTGCAACATCCTGGACCCATACAAAACTGAAAAGGGAAAGTCCATTGTCAGGGATAATAACCGGCTTATTGTCCCTTATAAGATCAAAAAAGTAAGATTCTCTCGGGGCATAATTGTACTTTCCGTAAATAATCGAAGGTCGCAACGATGTATGGGCGATGCCTCTCTTTTCACATTCTTTGTTTAAGGTCATTTCGGCCAACCACTTGTTGTATCCGTAATCTCCATATGCTCCCAGCTCCGGTTGCGGCCCTGAGAGCTTGGGGCTTTCTTCCGTTATTGGAAGATTCCATGTATTTTGATAAACCGTGGTTGTGCTGATAAAGATATAGTGGTTTAGCACGCCGGGAAGCGACCGGATCATTTTGGTAATTTGATCAGGCGTATAAGCACAAAAATCAACAAGGGCATGCCACTCTTTTTCTGGCACGGCCTCTCTTATGCGTGATTCATCATCCCTGTCTCCAACAATTTCAGTTACCTTTTCGAAACCAAGAGGGATTCTGCCCCTGTTATAGACAAAGATATTATAATCCTTGTCTCTGACGAGATTTTCCACAAAAACCCTTCCGGTAAAATAGCTGCCGCCAATGATCAGAATATTTTTCATATTTTTGCCCCCATTCCTCACCCTGCCCGGAAATCCCTTCTTCCTGGATCGTCGTCCTTTATTTTGACTTGGTAATGTTAATTGCGGCAATGGCCGCAAGTTTTTAGGCAGTGTCCATCCATAAATGTGGTTTTTTGTTCAAGATCAAGGCGAAGATCCCGGACTCTGAGCGATTGAATATTACCAGGATGATAATTTGAGCCTAACCTGTCTCGATGCCTGTCTGTGCGTTGCCGGACCGGCAACGCACAGACAGGCACCGAGTTGGTACAAAAATTACGATTTTCAACGGTCTCATACAACGATGAGAATCGGCAATAACAGCCAGGCTCAAGGGGTCTCAATGGGTCAGGAAGTCTACGTTTGTCCTTTTATCAACATCTTGCTCACCTCATTAATCCTGCCGCGCAACTTACGGTCCTTCGACAGCCTGCTCTTAACGGTTTCAATAATACTGCTTGCAGAACTGTATCTTTTGAGATTGTAATCCCGGCAAATATCAATAAGCCCATCACTTCTTATCATTCTGGTCAGATAGATCGCTACGCCCCTGGCTTCGTTAAATGTGCCTCTTCGGGATTTTAACAACTCTTCTTTTGTTATGCCATAGGTTCTGCAAACCAGATCCTGAATCCTTTCCCTGTCAGGGGCCAATAATCTGGAATCCGGGACTTCAATGTGTGCCTTTGTTTCAAAAAAACGATTCTTTACCCAATATACAAAATCCTCTTTCCCGAGAATAGAAGGATGCCTCTTTTTTCCAAATATCTGCTCTATTTCCTCTCCGACATCCCCTGCCATGTATTTCATATAAGCACTTCGACGTTTGCCGGGATCTTTAGAAAGTAATGAAAGTGGAAATCCTTTATACAGCCACTCCCATCTCTTCGCGTTGGATATATAGCCCCTGTGGCTGCTCCATTCATACTCATTCAGATCCTTGATCAGTCCGGCTCGCAACGGATTCTTGTGGATGTATCTGAGTAATTGTAAAAGGTATTCATCAGCCTCTATGAGGATACTTTTATAGCGGCCCCTGAACAATTGTCCATCATATTTATGGACACGGTTGAAACGCTGTGTATAGACCCCGTTTATATGACGCATACCTCTTGACAGATTCCCATCCGGAGTCTGAAGGAGGAGATGGTAATGATTTGGCATCATACAATACGCGGCTATTTTCATGTTAAAGAGTTCTGCCGTTTCTTTCAGTATTTCAATAAATTGAATATAGTCTTTCCTTTCGGTAAAGACCTCTTCCTTCCGCCTGCCCCGATTCATGACATGGTACCAGGCACCGGGGTATTCTATTCTCAATGGTCTGGACATGGTATCTTTGTTATTACATCTTTCAGTAAAAGTCAACCGTAGACTTGACCCCTATATCCTGCTTTACTCATGAGTAACCTCGTGTTATGGTTGCTTTAAATGAGAAATACCGGTGCTGGGATGAAAACTGAAAAGGCCCTGTCCAAGCATTTTGCAGAGGACTTCAAAAGCCGTAAAAAAACAGGACGTGATATTAAAAGGGGGAATCATGAAGGTATTGATGTCAGTCTTTTCGGCTTTCCTGATACTCACCATGGCGGCATCCGCCGCACCGCTTCCCGATACAGACACCATTCCGCCATCCCTAGACCCGTGGAAGGCCTGGGTGCTTCACGGGGAGGAAAAACGGTTTTGCCCCACCTCATACAATGATGGGGAAACATTCAGATGTGTGTGGCCCTCGGCACTGGACCTGGACCTGGACCGGAACGGCGGACGGTTCAACCAGCAGTGGCTTGTATTTGTAGAGGGCCGGGTCCCTCTGCCGGGCAGTGAAACGCACTGGCCCCTGAACGTCAAGGTGGATGAAAAGCCGGTCCCGGTCGTGAAAAAAAACGGCATGCCGTCCGTGCTCATGACACCGGGCAGACACCGCGTGGAAGGCACGTTTGTGTGGCATGCCCTGCCGGAGATGATACGCATCCCCGCAAAGAGCGGCCTGGTCAACCTCTCCGTGGACGGCCGAAAAATCGATTTTCCCCAGTTGGACAGTAACGGCCGTCTGTGGTTGCAGAACAGAAAACAATCCCCGGCAGAGCAGGACCGTCTGGATATCCGTGTCTGTCGTCTGGTAAACGATACCATTCCGATGCGAATCTCAACCCTTTTCCAGATAAATGTCTCGGGCCGGGCAAGGGAAATCACCCTTCAGGGGGCCCTGCCCGAACACTTCATTCCCCTCAGCTTGGACAGCCGCCTCCCCGCAAGGATCAGTCCGGAAGGCGAGTTGTTTGTCCAGGCCCGTCCCGGCCGGTGGGAAATCCGGGTAATGACCCGTTCCAAAGGGCCGGTGCAATCGGTCAAACCCGCTCGGATGCCCTACGGAGAGGAGATCTGGGCCTTTCAGTCACAGAACCAGCTTCGCATGGTCAAAGTTGAAGGGGTCCCTTCGGTTGACGCAACGCGCACGGACATCCCGGAGAACTGGAAACGGTTCCCCGCATTCATTGTCAGGCCCGGCGATCAGATGAGGTTCAAGGAAATCCGTCGCGGAGATCCGGAACCCGCCCCGGACCAGATTTCCCTGAAAAGGACCTGGTGGCTCGATTTTGACGGCAAAGGATTCACCATCCGGGACCGGATCACCGGCACCATGAGCCGGCAGTGGTATCTGGCCATGAATCCTCCCGCGATCCTGGGAAGGGTCTCCGTGGACGGTTCGGATCAGCTCATTACACTGCACGGCAAGGATCAGAAGCCCGGCGTGGAGCTGAGAAAGGGCCGGCTCGATCTTGTCGCTGAATCCAGGTTCGAGGCATCCGCAAAAGACGTCCCGGCCGTGGGCTGGGACCACGACTTTGAGTCCGTGACAGGTGTGCTGAATCTGCCGCCCGGATGGCGACTCCTGACGGTAGACGGGGTCGATGCAATGCCCGGGACGTGGTTTTCCCGCTGGACCCTGCTGGATCTGTTTCTTGTCCTCATTATTTCCCTGTCGGTTTGGAGACTGTGGAACTGGAGATGGGGTCTGCTGGCACTTCTGGCCGTGGGGCTCACCTGGCATGAGCCCGGATCCCCACACCTGGTGTGGCTGCATCTCCTTGCGGCAGCGGCCCTTCTGCGGTTCATGCCTGAGGGCTGGATGCGAAAAATCATAACCCTCTGGTCTGTCGGATCCTTCATCACGCTGGTGGCGCTGGCGATCCCATTTATTGTCCATCAGGTGCGCTGGGGGATTTACCCGCAACTGGAGCCGGTCGCATCCCACGTCCGATTGCAAGCCCGTCAACATGAGACAGCCGGCCAGGCCATGGACAAAGCGATGCCGCCTCTCGAGGATCTTGCGGCCAAGAAGATGCCGTCCAGGATAAAATCTTATGTAAGTTCCGGAGCCTACACCAGGAAACGGGTCCATGCCCGCCAACAGGCGCTGATGATTCAGGACCCCAATGCCCTGATCCAGACCGGCCCGGGTCTGCCCCGCTGGAAGTGGCGCTCCTTTCGCATGAAATGGAACGGGCCCGTGGAAAAGTCCCAGCAGATTCACATGTGGATGCTTTCTCCCGCTGTCAACCTCGTGCTCTGTTTTGTGCGGGTTTTTTTGCTGGCATTCCTGATTTTCAGATTTACGGGCTTTCTCCGGTGGAAGCTGCCCCAAACGGCGTTTTCTTTTGCGGCCGTCCTTGTCTGCGTTCTGCTCATTCCCGGAATTGCGGCCGGCGAAACCCGGAATACCTGTTATCCTCCGGATACCATCCTGAAAACGCTCAAGCAACGCCTTCTTGAAAAACCGGACTGTCTTCCGGACTGCGCGGAGAGCCCGCAGATGAAGCTGACCGTGGACCCTGACCGGGTGATGATTCTTTTCAAGATTCACGCGGCGATCGAAACCGCGGTCCCGCTTCCCGGCTCCCTGGATTTGTGGCGGCCTGCCCGTGTCCTGATGGACGGGTCACCAGCCGCCGGCCTGATGAGAGACAAGGGCGGACTGCTGTGGGTCCTGGTCCCGGCGGGCATTCACACAGCCACCCTGATTGGACATACACCGGCAGGAAGTTCATTCCGGCTACCCCTGGCTTTCAAGCCCCGAAAGGTCATCGTCCAAAGTGATGGATGGCAGGTAGAGGGTATAAACCCGGAAGGACGGGTGGAAGGCGGCATAAAGCTGATCCGGACACGACAGACCTCAAAAGACGATTTTTTTCGCTCGGCAGGAACGCTCCCGCCTTTTCTCCGGGTGGAACGGATGCTTTCCTTGGGCCTGACCTGGAAGGTGCGGACCACGGTCCGGCGTGTGAGCCCGGCCGGAACGCCCGTGGTGGTTTCCGTGCCCCTTATTTCGGGTGAAGCCGTAACAACGGCCGGGGTGAATGTCCTGGATGAACAAGTCCAGGTGAATATGGATCCCGGGGTCAGGGAAATCCGGTGGGATTCGACCCTGCAGCAAAAGAATGTGATCAAGCTCAAGGCCCCGGAAGACGTGCCGTGGACCGAGACCTGGGTACTGGATGTAAGCCCCGTGTGGCACTGCGAGACTGCCGGCATCCCGGTCATCCACCATCAGGAGTCGGGGCACTGGCGGCCGCAGTGGCAACCCTGGCCCGGCGAAGAGGTGCTGATCAGTGTCTCCCGGCCGGAGGCCGTGCCCGGTCAGACCGTCACCATCGATGCCGCAAGCCTGACGCTTTCTCCGGGGAAGCGTTTCTGCAAGGCGGATCTGTCATTAAAGATTCGAAGCAGTCGGGGTGGACAGCACAAAATCGTCCTGCCCGGGGGCATCAGGCTTCAGCAGGTAAAAATATCCGGAAAAACACTGCCCATCCGGGAACAGGGCAGGGATCTGATTGTGCCGTTGCGGCCCGGATCTCAGGATGTGGAGGTGAACTGGCACCGGAACAGCGCGCTTTCCATTGCAATGCGGGCCCCGGCGGTCGGTATCGGCAAGCAGGCGGTGAATGCGGACGTTGTATTCCAGATGCCCGGGAACCGATGGATCCTGCTCACCGGCGGTCCCCGGCTGGGGCCTGCCGTGCTGTTCTGGAGTTACCTGCTCGTTATTGTTATTGCATCCATTGCCCTGGGACGGGTTCCCTGGACGCCCCTCCGGACAGGAAGCTGGCTGCTTCTCGGCCTGGGTCTGACCCAGGTGCATCCGTTGGTTTCCATCATGATCGTGGGATGGCTGCTCGTGCTGGGCATGCGCGGGAAAAACCCGTTACCCGGAGGCTGGCTTTCTTTTAACGCAGGGCAGATCATTCTCGTATTCTGGACCCTTGCCGCCCTGAGCGGCCTGTATGTGGCCATCCAGACCGGTCTGCTGGGTATCCCGAACATGCAGATCTCCGGAAACGACTCATCCGCTTTCCGGCTGCACTGGACGCAGGACAGGATCGGCGCTTTGATGCCGATGCCATGGGTCATCTCGCTTCCCCTGTTTGTGTACCGGATTCTCATGCTGCTGTGGGCC
>CAYTJI010000103.1:0-6445 GCA_964438065.1 uncultured Desulfobacteraceae bacterium
GCATTATTCGTAACAAATTCAAAAAGTTCTTTGACTTCCATCTGACCTTCAAGTACCATTTCTTCTATTGAATACGCTGACATTTTTCCCTCCAGTTAAGATATTGTCCTGATAATTCACCAATACCTTAAAAAATAGAGGGGAAAATGTCCAGCATTATTTTATTTACATTTATTTCAATAGGTTAGTGTTCGCTTATACCCTCAACGGAAAAAGGTTACACTCATTTCATTTATGGATGGGCACGAATTCGGGGCGGTTATTTTTTCGCCTGCCCCCGCTCAAAGTCCGGGATTTTCGACTTGATCCTTGCCAAATCCCGCCATGGCGGGACTCATTTCTGGATAGACACTAACTCCTGATAATGTTTTTCTCTTCAGACCGCTGAAGTGTTCTTCACAGGATGCTTTCCAACCGAAAAGATTTGCTTCTGACATGTTTTTTGACAAAAAAAAGGGTCTTTGCTATGTGATAATAGTCATGCTGCCCGGACGATTGAAAGGCTGCAATGTGCGGTCTTTCGAAAAGACCGCGTGACTGCTCGACAGCGATCCATTTTCAAAAACAGGCACTTGAAACCCATGAAAGAGAAACTTATCTGTCCCCACTGCGGTGGTGTTGTAGAAAAATACAGAAATCCTTTCCCAACCGTGGACATCATCATCGAAATGGAAACAGGAGGAATTGTACTAATCCGGAGAAAGAACCCGCCCTACGGATGGGCATTGCCCGGCGGCTTTGTGGATTACGGGGAAAGCCTCGAATCCGCCGCTGTCCGGGAGGCGAGAGAAGAGACCCTCCTGGAAATCGATCTTCTGTATCAGCTTGGTGCCTATTCCGACCCGCAAAGGGATCCCAGACATCACACGATTTCCGTTGTGTTTGTGGCCAAGGCCGCCGGACAACCACGAGCCGCCGATGATGCCCGTGCAGTGGGTGTCTTTGAGCAGGGATCGCTCCCGGAAAACCTCGCGTTTGACCACCGGAAAATCCTTCAGGACTATTTTACACAATGCGCCACACAAAGCTGAGGAATATCCTTGCCGCAGTGCTGCTTCCGGTTCTGTTCCTTGGTGTTCTGATGCTGACACTGGACGGACTTGTGAAGACTCCGTCTGTGCAGCATTATATTCTGAGAAAACTGGGCAGGGCTACAGCGTACAGGTTTGAAGCGGGCAAACTGCGATTGACCTTTCGCGGCGGCATCGGCTTCCATGCGCGGGACTTGGTAGCCGAGTCACAGGCCGATACCGTGTGTATGAAAGCAGCCGAACTCAAGGTTGCTCTGGATGTGAGAAGTCTTTTCAGGGGCCGGATTGTTCCGTCAATGGTCTGGATCTATCGGCCCAGGATAGAGGTTATCGCATCAGGATCCGGCCGGCCCGGGAAAACGTTCGATTTCGGCGAGAAGATTTTTTCGGCTTTGCCCGCCCTGCGCTTTTTTTCTGTGAGCCAGGGCAGTGTTCGCGTAAGGGATTTTCCCTTTTCGGTCGAAGAGCTGAGCCTGGATGTTCAGAAGGTGAAAAAACATCCGGATCGACTCCGGATCCATCTTCATGGCAGGGCCGTCTCGAAGCAGGGTCATACACCTTTGCGTCTTCTGGGGTTCGTGAGCCTGCGGGGCGGAGAGGACCGGCGTCCTGCCGCATATTTAAATCTGAAAACCGGCTATTTCCCTCTGACCTGGATCCCCTGGCCTTCCTCGGTTCCATTTTCCGGTGGGACCGGAGAGGCCGATATCCGTCTTGATGTCGCGTCCGGCAAGTCGGTCACGGCCAAGGGGAAAATCACCATGAAGGCGGTTCAATTCGCGGTTGCGAAGAATGGGAGGTCAAAAAATTATCGTTTTGATCATTTGCAATCGGAATTTTCTTTGTGTTTTACGAACAA
Source organism: uncultured Desulfobacteraceae bacterium (assembly GCA_964438065.1). Classification (GTDB taxonomy): domain Bacteria; phylum Desulfobacterota; class DSM-4660; order Desulfatiglandales; family Desulfatiglandaceae; genus CAYTJI01. The sequence goes on from CAYTJI010000103.1 coordinate 1,891, forward strand.
GACCTTTGAAATTTCATCCCTGAACCTGAAGGGGAAGGATTTCTCATTGCAGGCAAAGTTGAAAACCGTTTTTGAGAACAGGTCGGATCCCCATCTGGTTCTGAGCGTTGAAAGTCCATTCCTGCCGCTGGAAATGTTTAAGAGGATTTATCCGGACCCCCTCACGCCGCGGTGGGTGAAGGAGGAATTGCTCCCCGTGCTTTCGGGCGGGCAGGTCCGTTTGTCGAATTTATCAGTCAATGGGACGCTGGATCAGCTCAAACACCTTCACAAGGCCGGGAACAGGGATGTCATTTCCGTGAAGATTGCCTGGAAAAACCTGTCTGCCTTCAGGGACAGGGGCGGGCTTCCGTTTGATAAAATCACGGGAGGGCTGGACATTGAAAAAGGGGGCCTTGTGACTCATATCCGCCATGCCGAGTTTGGAAATTCGACCGTAACGGGGGCCTCTCTGGATATGAACAGCCTTCACGGGCCCGGGGAAAAAACGGTGTCCGTGGCCGGCCGCTTTGATCTTCAGGATCTCAAGGCGCAGGGAGACCTGGATTTCAGCCGTAATTTCTGGCGTCCTTTTCTGGAGAGATATGATTCCCTGTCAGGCGAACTGGAAGGCCGTCTCCGCATTGCCCTTGGTCCGTCGGGTTGGTCCAATCCAAGAATTGTGGACGGAAAATTTCATGCTGAAAAGTGTGCCTTGACTTTCAGGCAGGTGCCGCCGCCGGCAATTTGTCTGGATAAAGCCGATATTCTGATGGATGGGCCGGGCGAAACCCGGTTTGCGGGAGAGGGGCACTGGGGCGATTCGGGGTTTCACGTTGCGGGGGCTATCGACAGGCAGTGGAATGACTGCACCATGGAAGTGACGTCCCGGGTGAACCTGCAGGAGATCGTGGATCGTTTTTTCCCCGGAAAGCCGTTTAAGATTGAGCAGCAGTCCCCTGTGCCGTGTCATGCCGATGTGAAGAGAAAAAGTGGGGAATGGTCTTTCCGCGGGGCGGTGGCACTGGCCGGTCTGACAGTGAAAACCGGTTTTGGATCGTTGAATTTTCGCGGTGAAGATGACACCGCCGATTTTGATCTGAATCTGTATCGCGGAGAGAGACTGATCCTGAAGGAGGTGCAGATACATACCGGGAAATCAGCCCTGCTGTTGAATGGCTCCTGTTCCTGGGCAGGAAACGGGGAGATGGACCTGCGCGTGTCCACGAAAAACATGCCTCTTGAGGGGTTAGGGATCCGCAGCGGAGACCGGGGTATCTGTGCCGGAGGAATTCTTTCCTGCGATGCCCGTATCAAGGGCATTTGGGAAAATCCTCTGGAGACTTCCGTGACCGGACATCTTTCGGGCAGAGACATTTCTTTTGGCCTGGATGATCTGCCGGCAGTTTTTAATGATTGTTTTTTCACTCTGGATTTTTTAGATAAAGATATATTTATCCGCTCGTTTCATATCCGGATGGGCAAAAGCCTGGTGGATGGCCGGGGCCATGTGAAGGGCTGGGACGGGTTGACGGGCGGCATCACGGCAAATGCCGATTACCTGAACCTTGATGATTTCACGGCGGCAGCAAACAAACCGTCGCAAAAGGCGGTCCGGTGTTTTTCCCCCTTTGGAAAAACCGACATTGAGGTGACTCTGAGTGCGGGAAAGACGAAATGGAAAAGCCTGATGTTCAGTCCTCTGAAAGCGAATTTTGGATTCCTGTCAACCGGTTTTTTTATCCGGGACGTTGAAGCGGAATTGCCGCATGGTTCCATCCATATTTATGAGCCGGTGGAAAAAGAACCTGAGTCTGATATCGGGCTTGTATCGGACATAAAAATGACAAATCAGCCTGTGGATGATATTATCCATAGTCTGGGTTTGAAAAACAGTGTTGATGGAGCGTTGAGCATGGAGGCCCATCTGTCGACCAGTTGCGGAACCCTGACAGACATGACCTCCGGACTGTCAGGCAAGGGTAAATTTGAGCTGGCGCACGGTGTCATCAAACGAAAGCGCGGGGCCTTTTTCAAGGTTCTGGAATTCCTGAGTCTTCGGAATATTGTTCAGTTGAAAATGCCCGATCTGGCGGAGAAGGGCTTTGCTTTTGAAAAAGTTTCTGCTGATTTCACAATCAGGGATGGAGAGATTGAAACCGATAACCTCGTTTTTGAAAGCCCGGCCTTTAATGCCGCCGCTCAGGGAACCGTATCGCTTCCCGGAAGGATGGTGGATCTGGATCTCTGGATTCAGACTCTCGGGACCATGGATTCGATTGTCTCCAGGGTTCCCATTATCGGGTACATCCTGACGGGAAAGGAAAAATCTCCGAAAGGGGTCTTTATTTACCCGGTTGAAGTAAAGGGAAACTGGTCGGACCCGGAAATTGAATCCTCTGTCCTGAAAAACCTGGGGGGTGGGGTCGTGGACATATTCAAGCGTATCCTCCTGACACCCGGTCACATTTTCAAGCAGATAACAGATATCACGACGGGATGGTCAGATCAGGATGAATCTGGTCCTGCAGATAAAGCCGGATCTGACGCATCAACGGACGCAGATCATTCGGACTAACACATACACTTACGAATCGAGGACTTGAAATCATGGCAAAGATTGATCTCCTGGACATATTTACCAAAAGAACCCGGAACCCGTACAGGCCCAGGGCCTCGGATATCATCGACCGACTTTTCCCTGAGTTCGAATACTATGACACTCCGGGGATATCTCTGCTGGCAGGGACAGGAAGGTTTATGGAAAAGCAGTTCATCGTAATCGCCCAGCAGAAACCGAAGCCTGAGAACTTCAAAAGCAGTGAGGACCTCAGGATACGGAATTACGGCATGCTGACATCTGAAGACCATTCATTCATCCTGACTCTGCTGGAAAAGGCCAGGACCATGGACCCGGAAAACACGATGGTGTTCTGTATTATTGACACCTATGGCGCAGATATATCCATGGCTTCGGCGCAGAAGTTTCAGGCCTTCTTTATCGCTCATCTGATCCGGGAATTTCTGACGATACCGGTTCGCACGGTTTCGCTGGTCCTGGGGGAAGGGGGGAGCGGTGGCGCCCTGGCCATACAGGTCACCGATATCCGTGGGCAGATGGATGACGCCATATATGCGACCGCTCCGCCTGAAAGCATGGCGGCCATCGTTTTTCGGGATCCCACCCGCATCCGGGATGCCCTGACGATATTAAAACCTACGGCCAAGGATCTGAAAAGTCTCGGTGTGATCGACCGCATTATCCCTTCGCCTGATGATGTGACGAATATTGACGAGATGTCCGAAAATATCAGACTGTTTCTCACAAAAGCGGTCAAGGATCTGTCAAGAATGCGTATCAAGAAGCTGGTCCAGAGGAGAGAAACCCGGGCCAAAAAATACGGTGTTCACAAAGGGACCGGGACCCTCTACGATATCAAGCGATATGTGGAGAAACCGATAAAGAAAGCCTTTCGAAAGCCGCCGCCTGATATCAAGATCGTGGACCATGCCAGTGCCATTCAGGTGGGGGATGACTACGATGGTTACGGTGATGTTCAGCAGGGTGACGCGGGTGAGGAAATCGTTCAGTGCAACGAGGAAAAAGGAGGGTGTGGAAAACTGATTCCCCTGAAAGCCCTCCTGAACAATTTCAACGTGTGCCCGGAATGCGGACATTCCTACATTCTGGACGCGTCGGGATGGATCGACTGCCTTGCGGATCCGGAGAGTTTTCACGAACTGTATCGGAATCTGAGCGTTGACCAGCTCTTGGAAGAAGACGCGATTACCGACTACTACCGGGATTTCCTGGCCAAACAGGAGGGCCGGTCCAACTTCAAGGAATCGCTCGTCGTGGGTACGGCGCAGATACATCGCTTCCAAGTGGTCATGGCGATCGGTTCTTTCAACTACTGTGGTGGTTCCATGGGCGTTGTGTTCGGCGAAAAATTCAGAAGGGCGGTCGACTATGCCATCCAGGAGCATCTGCCGTTGATCAGCCTTTGCTGTTCCGGCGGCGCCCGGCTTTATGAGGGCATCTCCGCACTGATGCAGATGGTCAAGACCGTGGAGTCCGTGAATCGCCTGAAAAAGCAGAATCTGCCTTATATTTCAATCCTGACAGATCCCTCTACAGGCGGTGCAATCGCCAGTTACGCGGCTCTCGGCGATATTATTATGGCCGAACCCGGGGCACTGGTGATTTTCGCCGGCCCCCGGGTCATGCAGAGCCGGGGATTCGACGTGGATGAGAAACTCATTCGTTCCGACTATCTTCACCAGATTTCGTCGGACATTTACAACCATGTGGACCTGTATCATAACATCCGGGGAATCCAGGAAATCTGCAACCGGAAGGACATGAAGCTGTCCATAGCCAAATACCTTGAATTCTACACCCGGACGAGCTATCGGGCGAAGAAGAAAAAGAAAAAAGGCATCATTGCAATTCTGTAACCTGATACCTTTGAAAAATGACCGATATTGTGCCGAATCAAGTCGAAGATCCCGGACGATGAGCCTGACCTGTCCGCGTACCGGCCTGTCCCGTCCGGACGGCAGACAGGCCGCGCAC
>CAYTJI010000104.1:0-6444 GCA_964438065.1 uncultured Desulfobacteraceae bacterium
CACCTCTTCCGGCTCTAGTTCCAGAATAGGAATATCCGTTTTCGTGTCCGGGTCTCTGATCGATGCCACACGGTTTTGGAAAAAACTGATTTTTACGGGGATTCCTGTGCGTTGTACCGAGGGCGTTTTGAGATCATGGAGGTAGATATCCAGTTCGGAATCCACCCAGCGCAGCTCTCCTTTCCGTGTCGGGCCATGGGGAACCTCCTGGTATCCGAGATTGACCAGCTTGTGGCGAAGAAGACATAGATTAACCTCCTGACCGGGGTAAAGCAGTGTTGTATCGGAAAATATTCTGGATGGGACATCCCAGCGCCGGCCGCTGAAGCGCTCATCAATTTGTGTGGAAAGATGCCGGCAGTACAGCATCAGGAAAAACGCACCGAAAACAAGTACCGGCAAAAGCCACCCGAATACCCGTATCAGGAAAATCTTTCTAAACCGCTTTCTTTTCATGGACAGTAACCGGTCGGGATTCTTTGAACATCTCAACGGGTGAGAACCGGTTGAATATCCGGCAGGTTCGTCCCCGTCTGCTCAGGCAACTGTTACGTGAATTTGTACGCATTGTCAAAACCCTTTGATCCGGATGATGCGGCGACGCGAAACACTATTTGACACCGGCATTCAGTATTGAGGTCGGCATCCATACTTGCCGAGGTATGGGCGAAAAAGGCGGAAATCGATACACGGTTCAGCCACCCGGGATGAGATGGATACATCCATCACGTACCGGACGGGGGAATGGCTCCGAGAAAAGAACATTGACTTCCATCCCTGTGAGTAGGATAATTGGAATCATATCTTTACCATTGAAATTAAAGGGTTGCACAAAAAGTGGAATATCCGGGAAAGTCCTGGGGATATCCCCGCCGGGGGAACGCGAAGGGAATATTTTCAGAGCTCCCGAACAACGAACCCGATACACCGGGAGGTTCAGCCGTGTTTCATGTTGCCAGCGATAAACAGATCCGGGACGGTCTTGTCACGGATGTTTATTTTGAAAGAACGGAAAAAATACTCCGGGCAAAGGGCATCAACCGGCGTGTCCGGGCGGAATTCATGACAAAAAGCCTGCCCGCTGACTGGCCATGGGCGGTCTTTGCCGGTGCAGAGGAATGCCTCCGTCTCTTGAAAGACCTGCCGGTAGAAGTCCGGATCATGAAAGAGGGGACCCTCTTCGGTCCCTATGAACCCGTTTTGGAAATCGAGGGAAAATACCTCGATTTCGGCAAATATGAAACAACGCTCCTGGGGTTCATCTGTCAGGCATCCGGGATTGCGACCATGGCCGCGAGATGCCGGCACGCCGCCGGCTTCCGCCAGGTCCTGAGCTTCGGCGCCCGTCGTATGCATCCCGCAATTGCCCCCCTCGTGGAAAGAAACGCCTATATCGGCGGGTGTGACGGCGTCGCGGTGCGCCTGGGTGCGGATCTTGTCGGCATACAACCGTCCGGGACCATGCCCCATGCGTTGATCCTGTTAATGGGGAGTACGGTGGCGGCCACAAAAGCGTTCCACGAAATCATTGACGGACAGATAAACAGGGTGAGCCTTATTGACACGTTCAACGATGAAAAAATAGAGGCCGTCAACGTTGCACAGGCCCTCGGCCGGGACCTTTTCGCGGTTCGTCTGGACACACCCGGTTCCAGGCGCGGGGACTTTGTCAAAATCATGGAAGAAGTGCGCTGGGAGCTGGACCTGCGCGGATTCGAACATGTGAAAATCTTCGTGAGCGGTGGCCTGGATGAATACCGCATCCAGGAATACAACCGGTTTGCCGACGGCTACGGCGTGGGCACGGCCATCAGTAACGCGCCGGTCATTGATTTTTCTATGGACATTGTTGAGATTGACGGGCGACCGGTGGCCAAAAGGGGCAAAAAATCCGGCCGGAAACACGTCTTCCGGTGCGGGGATTGTCTCACGACCCAGGTTCTGCCGGCAGGCCGGGAACCGCTCCCGTGTAACTGCGGAGGAGAACTTCAGGAGATATTACGGCCTGTTCCGGCCAGGGGAAAATTGGCCGAATCCCTGCCCCGCCCCCGGGAAATCCGCAATTTTGTCATCAAACAACTGGAAAAAATGGGACCATCCTTTGCGTAAACGGCATCATCAGATCAAGGTGGACAGCCTGAGCCGCTTCCTGCTTTACATCCTTGGCCGCAGACCGGATGAATTCGGGATTGCTCCGGATCCGGACGGCTTTGTGACGTTCAAGGAATTGCTTCAGGCTATCCATGAGGAAGACGGTTGGCGGTACGTCAGGCAGTCACACATCAACGAGGTCCTGCTGGGAAAAGACAGACCCCTGTTCCAGGTTGAAGAAAAACGCATACGGGTGGTTGAAAAAAAATGGCACCTTGACCTCGACACGCCGGCGACATCTCTGCCTCCCGTCCTTTACACGGGGATAAGAAAGAAGGCCCATCCGGTGGTAATGGAAAAAGGGATCCATCCCGGTGCCGGCAGGCATGCGGTCCTGTCGCCGGACAAACGCATGGCCATGAGGATTGGAAAACGCCGGGATCATCAACCGGTGCTGATCGAGATCATGAGCGGCGCCGCGCAAAAATGCGGGATCCGGTTCTATGCCTTCGGCGATCTGTTCTTGTGCCCGGACATTCCGCCGGAAATGATTTCCGGTCCGCCTGTCCCAAAAGAAAATCAGGAACGCCGGGATGCGGAAGGGAAAAAAGACAGGGCCCAACCCAGACAAACCGAGTTTTCCCCTGGCAGCTTTTCTCTCGACATGTCGAGAGACCCGGATCGATACCGCCGGTTGAAGGGGAAAAAACGCAAGGGTTGGAAAGAAGAGGCAAGAAAGGTGCGGAAAAGGAAACGCTGACCCGGGACCTTTGAAAAGCTGCCGACTCGGCGCCTGCCTATACGTCCCCGCATGCATTCAGGTGCGGCGTAATTCGCCTTCCCTCCCACTTGTCAACGGAAAATCTTCGATTTGATTGGATACAAAATCGGGCATTTTTTCAGAGATCTATCCGTTCATCTATATTTTGCACAAGGCCCAGGGTGCCGGCCAGTGAATCCGCAACCAGAAAACCTTTTCGCGTGGGTATTACCCTCCCGTTATCAACGGTCACGAATCCTGAAGACTTCAACCGGGAAAGGGCCTCCCCCATGCGATGATCATCTGCCAGCACGTCCTGACTGAATCCGTCTGTTGTCCTCAGACCGAGAAAAACGGTTTCAAAAGTCAATTGTTCAGCAGACAGGTTTTCCGACCCTTCAACAGGCGATCTTCCCTCTGCCAGCATGTCGATGTACCGCCTCACGGACCGCACGTTCCACCACCGCAGTGGGGGGTGAAAAGAATGGGCGGAAGGCCCCAGTCCCAGGTAAGGAGTATGCGCCCAGTATTTCCGGTTATGCCGGGAGAACCATGCCCGGTCCCGGGCGAAGCTGGAGATTTCGTAATGGAGATAGCCGTTCCGTTCAAGGAATTCTGAATTCAGCAGAAAACAGGCCTTTTCCTCTTCTTCGCCCAGGGGCCGGAACCTGCCTTTTTTCATCATCGCCCCGAACAGAGTTTTCTTCTCCATGGTAAGCTGATAGCACGACAGGTGCTCCGGTTGTAATGCAACAGCCCGGTTAAGCGTTTTCATCCACCGGTCTTTCGACTGTCCCGGGATTCCGTAAATCAGATCCACACTGATGTTCTCAAATCCCACGTATCTTAATGCCCTGAAGGCGTTTTCCGCCTGCCGGGCGGTGTGTTTTCTGCCCAGAAAAATCAGCACGTCGTCATCAAGGGATTGAATCCCCAGACTGACACGGTTAAAGCCCATACTCTTCAACGCGCGGATTTTTTCCTTTGTCAGATCACAGGGGTTTGCCTCGATGGTCATCTCGGAATCCGGGCAAAAATCAAAATAGAAGAAGAGGCGATCCACAAGACCTGCCAGTGCGCCGGTATCCAGTATTGTCGGCGTACCGCCTCCCAGATAAAGACTGTCGAAACGGTTGAACCGGCCTTCATACAGGATGATCTCTTTTTCGAGCGCGTCCAGCCACCGGGGGATGAGATCAGTGGCAGTTACAGAAAAAAAACCGCAGTAAGGACATTTGCTCCGGCAGAAAGGGATGTGCACGTACAGGCCGGGGATTGACATGTCTCTGGAAAGGTTCATCTGTCCGTACGACTCGGCATTTTGAGTAATCACGTCGAGCGCCTTGAAGACTGCCCGTCTTCTGCTCAGCAAGGAAAAATATGACCTGGATCTTGTTTCACCCGCAGGGCGAGCCGGAGGCTTTCATCTGCCACGTTGTTAAGGGTTCGCTATGGCATGTGCTATGGCTTCAACCTTAGCTGCCTTGCAGATGAAAGCCTTCGACTCGTGTAAAATTCAGATATTATTTCCGCTTCCTATCCGTGTCCGCTTTTAAAACCGCGACAAAAGCGCTCTGAGGGATGGCTACGGAACCGATCATTTTCATTCGTTTTTTTCCTTTTTTTTGTTTTTCAAGAAGCTTGCGTTTTCTTGTAATATCCCCCCCGTAACACTTGGCCGTCACATCTTTTCTGAACGGGGAGATGGTTGACCGGGCGATGATTGTCCCACCGATACAGCCTTGAATCGCAATCTTGAAAAGCTGCCTCGGTATTTCCGCTTTCAGCCTCTCACACGCGATAAGGGCCCTGGCCCTGGCGCGGTCCCGGTGAACAATCTGGGACAGGGCATCCACCCTTTCGCCATTCAGGAGGATGTCGAGCTTCACCAGATCGTTCTCGCGGTAATCCAGCAGGTCATAGTCAAAAGAACCATAGCCCCGGGTCACTGTCTTGAGTCGGTCATAAAAGTCATATATGACTTCAGCCAGAGGAAGGTCCACCTGGATTTCAAGCCGTCCCGGCGTATGGCAACCGAAATTGGAGTTGACCCCCCGCCGTTCCCTGCACAGGTCCATGATTACGCCCATATATCGTTCGGGGGCAATAATATTGGCGCGGATATAGGGCTCCATGGCCTTTTCGATGGAAGCAGGGTCCGGATAGTACGCAGGATTGTCCACCATGACCGTTTCACCGTTGGTCAGTAAAAACCGGTACCGGACCGTTGGAACCGTCATGATGATGGACTGTCCGAATTCCCTCTCCAGACGTTCCTGAACGATCTCCAGATGGAGAAGCCCCAGGAAACCACACCGAAACCCCATTCCAAGCGCCGCGGACGAGTCTTTCTGGAAAATCAGGGCCGCATCGTTCAGCTTGTATTTTTCCAGGGCATCGCTCAGAGACGGATAATCGTCGGAAGAAACCGGATATACGGAAGAAAAAACAACCGGTTTGACGTCTTTAAAACCCGGCAGCGGCGCTGGTGCAGGTGCCGTGTCAAGGGTGATCGTATCGCCGATTCTCGTATCCCGTACAGTCTTGATACCCGCAATGACATAGCCTACCTCACCTGCCGACAGAAACGCCTTCGGTTCCCTTTCAAGACGGAAAATCCCCACCTCTTCCACCTTGTATACAGCCCCGTTGGACATGAGTCGAATCCGGTCCCCGGAACATACCCTGCCCGAAAAGATCCGGCAACTGACAATGGTACCGCGGAAAGAATCGTAGTGCGCATCAAATATCAGGGCCGTCAGGGGACTGTCCTCCCGGCGGGATGGTGGCGGAATCCTCGCCGTAATGGCCTCAAGGATATCATCGATACCTGTGCCCTCTTTGGCGGAACATAACACGGCCGTTTCCGGGTCCAGCCCGAGATCCGTCTCAATCTGTTCTTTTACCCTTTCAACATCCGCAGATGGAAGGTCGATTTTGTTGATGACCGGTATGATCTCGAGATCATGCTCCATGGCCGCATACAGGTTGGCAACGGTCTGGGCTTCAACCCCCTGAGCGGCGTCAATCAGAATAAGTGCGCCCTCGCAGGAAGCAAGCGCCCGGGAGACTTCATAGGAAAAATCCACATGACCCGGGGTGTCAATCAGATTGATCACGAATTCCCGGCCTTCACTGTTTATGTAGGGAAGCGCAATGGCCTGACTTTTGATGGTAATGCCCCTTTCCCGCTCAATATCCATGTTATCGAGAATCTGCTCACGGAAATCCCGCTTCTCCACCAGACCTGTTTTCTGAATCAGGCGGTCGGCAAGGGTGGATTTTCCGTGGTCAATATGAGCTATAATACTGAAATTGCGTATTTCCGCCATGACTGTCCTGTTCCTTTCCAAGAGGAATTCGGATGTAGCGAGATGTCATGATATCTTTGATAACTCGTGTCCATCCAGAAATGAGGAAAGATCAAGTCAAAGATCCCCGGTTGGACAAACGGGGAAAGGAGAGCTTTGAAACACGACCTCTTTTGCACCAATTCGGTGCCTGCCTGGCTGCCGTCCAGACGGCGGGACAGGCAACCCACGGCAGATACCGCACCGGTGCAAAAGCAATCGTGTTTCAAAGCTCTCGTCATG
>CAYTJI010000105.1:0-6347 GCA_964438065.1 uncultured Desulfobacteraceae bacterium
CCGCCTTGCACCTGCCTGCTGCAGGCAGGTGCAAGGCAAACGCGACGCTTGCAGGCATTTAGGTCAAAGACAAAACACCGACAGGTTGCTTCACACACCGCCTTCGTTTATAATCTCCGTCCCGATGCCGCCTTTTGTGAGAATTTCCAAAAGAATAGCATGTTTCTGCCTGCCGTCGATGATATGGGCCTTTCTTACCCCTGCTTCCAGTGCCCGGATACAGCAGTTGATTTTCGGCACCATGCCGCCCCGGATGATTCCGTCATGGATCAGCGAAGGGACTCTTTCCCTGCTGAGTGTCGAGATCAGTCTGCCTTCCTGATCCAGCACCCCCTGCGTATCGGTAAGGAGTATCAGTTTTCTGGCATTCACGGCCGAGGCGATATGGGAAGCCACCCAGTCTGCGTTTATATTGTAGCTTTCCCCTTTTTCTCCCGCACCAACCGGCGCAATTACCGGGATATAGTCATTTTTTATGAGACTGGTGAGGATTCTGCTGTCCACGGAGACGACCTCTCCTACCATGCCCATGTCAATGATTTCTGCCCCCTGATTGCCGGCATGGTTTTTCCGGTAGGTCAGTTTCCTGGCTGTAATCAGGTGTCCGTCCTTTCCGGACAGACCGGCTGCATGACCGCCGTTGCTGTTGATGAGGGTGACAATTTCCTTGTTCACCTTTCCCACAAGGACCATTTCAACGACATCCATGGTTTGTTCGTCCGTAACCCGGATACCGTCCACAAAGCCCGACTCGATAGATAGCCTCCGGAGCAGTTCACCGATTTGAGGTCCCCCCCCATGGACGACGATGGGATTCATCCCCACATATTTCATCAAAATAATGTCCAGCGCAAAATTCTGTTTCAGTTCCGCGTCCACCATTGCGTGCCCCCCGTACTTGACGACTATGGTGGCCCGGTTAAAATGCTGTATATAAGGAAGGGCTTCAATCAGAATATGGGCTCTGTCCGTATGCGTGATCACAATATGTACCTGCTCAGATTTTCGTCTTCAAGGATGTCTGCCAGTTTTTCCTGAACGTGCTGTTGGGTTATTATGACCGTTTTTTCTTCCATTTCAGGTGCGTCAAAGGATATTTCATCGACCAGTTTCTCCATCACCGTGTGAAGACGGCGGGCGCCGATATTTTCCATCTGTTCGTTGACACGGCTGGCCATGGCGGCGATTTCTCTGACCGCTTCTTCCTCAAACCGAAGATCAATTCCTTCTGTGGCCAGCAAAGCCTTGTATTGGGTAATCAGTGCGTTTTTGGGTTCTGTCAGGATCCTCACAAAGTCTTCCATGGACAGAGAATTCAGTTCCACCCGGATGGGGAATCTTCCCTGGAGCTCCGGCAGAAGATCTGAAGGCTTGCTCACGTTAAACGCGCCGGCTGCAATAAAAAGGATGTGATCCGTCTTCACCATTCCGTACTTTGTCGTGACAGTGGATCCTTCGACAATGGGAAGCAGGTCCCGCTGGACCCCTTCCCGTGACACGTCAGGACCGTGAGACCGGTCTGAACCGGCAACCTTGTCCAGTTCATCCAGAAAGATGATGCCGTTCTGTTCTGTGATGCGAATGGCCCGGTCAACGACCTTGTCCATGTCGATCAGCCGTTGCGACTCCTCCTGAAAAAGGATTTCCGTGGCCTCAAGGACCCTCACGCGGCGTTTTTTCTTCTTGGCGGGCATGATGCTGCCGAAGATTTCCTTCACATTGAATTCCATCTCTTCAAAACCGGCGCCGGAGAAGATTTCAACCATGGGAAGGTTGTTGTTGACGACTTCCAGTTCGACATAACGTTCATCGAGCTTTCCTTCTGCCAGCATGCGGCGAAGTTTTTCCCGGGTTGAAGATCCGCCCGGACGGTCCGTCTTAACCACTTCAAGGACGCGCTCGCCTTCCTCCCCCTGCTGGGGGGAGTCTTCCGTTCTCTTCGGAAGCAGGAGATCCAGCAGCCTTTCTTCCGCAATCTCGCGGGCCTTGGCCTTCACTTTTTCCTGTTCTTCTTTTTTGGCCATATTCACGGCCAGTTCGGTCAGATCCCTGACCATGGACTCCACATCCCGTCCAATATACCCCACTTCTGTAAATTTGGTCGCTTCCACCTTGAGAAAAGGGGAGTTGGCCAGCCGTGCCAGGCGCCTCGCAATTTCGGTTTTGCCAACCCCCGTAGGACCGATCATGATGATATTTTTGGGCGCAATTTCATCCCGGAGTTCTTTGGGGACCTGCTGCCGGCGCCATCGGTTTCTCAGGGCGATCGCCACGGACCGTTTGGCTTCATCCTGCCCGATTATATATTTATCCAGCTCCGATACGATCTGCCTTGGTGTCAGGACTTTATTTTGATCGATTCCGTTTTCATCTTGAGTCATGCTTTTCCCTCTGCTGCATTGAGAGTTCATGAAGGACGATCTGGTCATTCGTGTAGAGACAGATGGAAGCCGCGATTTTCATCGCCTCGTGCGCAATCGTTCGGGCGTCCAGACCGGAATGCATGACCAGGGCCCTGGCAGCGGCCAGGGCATACGGCCCGCCGGATCCTATGGCCGCCACCGGATCATCCGGTTCGATCACATCACCAGTGCCGGAAATGATCAGCGTGTGTTCCGCGTCAATGGCCAGAAGCAGGGCCTCCAGCTTTCTGAGGATCTTGTCCGTCCGCCAGTCCTTGGCCAGTTCAACGGCCGCTCTGGGAAGGTTCCCGTTGAACGTCTCGAGTTTCGCCTCCAGCCTTTCGAACAGGTTGAAGGCATCCGCCGCTGCGCCGGCAAAACCTACAAGGGCCTGGTCCCGGTACATGTGACGGATCTTGTTGGCCTTGTGCTTCATTACCGTATCGCCAAGGCTGACCTGACCGTCGCCGGCCAGGACGGCACTGCCGTTTTTTCTGACCGCAAGTATCGTTGTCGCCCTTATTTCGCCATTGAGTTTTCCCACATCCAGGGTCCTCCTCTTTTCATTCACTTCGCGGGTGTGCCTTATCATATACCGCCATCAGCCTGTCAAGACTTATGTGTGTGTACCTCTGGGTGGTTGATAGATTCTCATGCCCCAGCAGTTCCTGCACGGCTCTGAGATCTGCGCCCCCGTCCAGCAGATGCGTGGCAAAGCTGTGCCTCAGGCAATGCGGGCTGATCTCGGAGGACAAGCCGTGGGCCATGGCGTGTTTTTTTATAATCCTCCCGATGCTTCGCGCGGAAAGACGTCCTCCGCGATAATTCAGGAACAGGGGCATGTCCGCTGAAAGACCTTTGCCGAATGGTTCTGCCAGCTTCCGGACCCCCCGCAGATAGACCCTGACGGCCTCCAGGGCCTTCCGTCCGACGGGAACCATTCTTTCCTTACTGCCTTTTCCCCGTATCGTGATGAGCCGGCCGGCAAAATCAATGCTGGACAGGTTCAAATTCGAGAGTTCAGCCGCACGGAGACCGCAGGAGTAAAGCATCTCAAGGATGGCCAGATCTCTGACCCCAAGAGGGGTGACGGGTGCCCGTTTTTCGAGCAGCCTGAACATCTCATCCACGGTCAGGCAGGCCGGCAAATATTTTTCAATCCTGGGTGTCGCGATATCCACTGCCGGATTTCCTTCCGAAAGGCCTCTCTTTTCGAGAAAAAGAAAAAACGACCGAACAGCGGACAGCTTTCGGGCAATGGTTGTCCGGGTCAATTTGCCGTAAAGCCCTGCCAGATACGCTCTGATGACCAGAGGATTGACGTCTTGCGGCTTCAACCGGCAGTATTCATCAGATGAAAGTTCCTGCCCGCGGCCAAGAAAATCGAGAAACTGTCGCAGATCCGTATGATAACACCGGACCGTATGGCTGGAATATCCCTTCTGATTTTCCAGATAATGCACAAAACTGTCTATAAGTTCAGGAAGTCCCAAAATGGATAAACTCCTGATGCGGACGGTGCGATCGGCCGTCAGCAGGGCCGGGCATGGAGCGGCAGTTTGAGATTGAAGTCCGGGATGTTTTGAAATCCGTTCATGAAAGAGCCCGGAACCTGTGCCGGGGATATGCCACCGGAATACGGATTATTTCCGAATGCCGCTTTCAAAAAGTATTTAACTTAATCATTTTTCTTGAAATTGGCAATTAAAAAATATGGTTATGGTATTCTTGCCTTGACTTTGATTTAAGGGTTGATGTAATTTAATTTTTTTAATTTCTATAACCTGTTACACACTCCCATCCCGCATTGCAATCCTGTAGGAGGTTGAAATCACTCCCGATTGTAGCGGCAACGAACGTGTACAGAGAGAGCTTTGAAAAATGACCGATTTTGTGCCCGATCGAGTCGAAGATCTCGGTAATTTTGATCAGGAAGGGGTTTCTGTATGGCAAGAAAAGCGGAACAATTGAGGAATGTGGCCCTTATCGCACATGTGGGGTCGGGCAAGACATCTCTGGCCGAGGCCATCCTTTTTGACGGCAAGGCCACGACCAGGCTCGGCCGAGTGGACGACGGCACGTCCCATCTGGATTTTGAACCCGAGGAGATTAAAAGGAAAATTACAATCAGCTCGGCCTTTCATCACTGTACCTGGAAAAAAACGATCATTAATCTGATTGACACCCCCGGAGATGATAATTTTCTGTCTGATACCCGATTTTCACTCCAGGCCGCCGATGGGGTGGTTGTTGTTATTGATGCTACGGCAGGTGTAAAGGTCGGAACCGAGAAGGTCTGGGGGTTTGCGGAAGAACAGCATCTGCCAAAAATGATATTTGTCAACAAACTGGACAGAGAAAGAGCGGATTTTTTTAAAGTCATGGAGGAACTGCCGCAGGTTTTCTCCATCAAGCCGACGGCCCTGTTTCTGCCCATTGGTAAGGAAGAAAAATTTTCGGGGGTGGTCGACCTCATCAGGCTGAAGGCCTACGCTTACGGCAAGGATGCCGGAGGAAAATTTGACACCGGTGACATTCCCGCGGACATGGCGGATACCGTGAGTGAATGGCGGGAAAACATGATCGAAAACATTGTCGAGGTCAATGATGACCTGATGGAGAAGTATCTTGAGGGGGAAGAGCTCTCGGCAAAAGAGATTGAAGAAACCCTCATACAGGGGATCAAGGCCGGTTCCGTTGTCCCGGTCGTCTGTGGTTCCGGGCTCCTGAACATGGGTGTGCCTCAATTGATGGACCTTATCGTGCAGGGGTTTCCTTCCCCTGTCGAGATTGATGCGAAAAAGGGCGTGAAACCCGGGAGCGAAGAGGAAATCGAGATGTCGCCCGCTCCGGATGCGCCGCTCTCCGCGCTTGTGTTCAAGACGGTGGCGGATCCTTTTGCGGGCAAACTGACCATTCTGAGGATTTTCTCGGGTACCCTGCATTCTGATTCCACGGTTTATAACGCCAACAGGGAAACCAAAGAAAAATACGGCCAGATCTTTCTGCTGGAAGGGAAAAAACAGCAGTCGGTGGAATCTGCGGGCCCGGGTGAAATTGTGGCCATCGCCAAGCTCAAGGAAACCTCTACCGGTGATACACTATGTTCCGAAAGCAGTCCGGTCATTTACAAACCCGCCGATCCCCTTCCTCCGGTGATCTCCTACGCTGTGGAAGCCAAAGTAAAAGGCAGTGAAGACAAGGTCTTTTCGTCTCTTACCAAACTTCTTGAGGAAGACCCGACGCTGCGTCTTGAAAGGGATCAGGCCACCTCGGATACGATTCTTTCAGGAACCGGCCAGATCCATCTTGAGGCCACCTGCGAGAAACTTCACCGCAAATTCGGTATTGAGGTGATCCTGAATCCCATCAAGGTCCCGTACCGGGAGACGATCAAGAAAGCCGTCAAATCCGTAGTCTACAGGCACAAAAAACAGTCCGGGGGCCGCGGACAGTTTGCCGAAGTGCATTTCGACGTCTTCCCGCTGGAACGTGGTAAGGGGTTTGAATTTCAGGAAGATCTCACCGGCATGAATGTCCCCAGAAATTTTGTGCCCGCTGTCGAAAAAGGCCTCAACGAGGCCCTGGCCCGCGGTATCCTAGCCGGCTACCCGGTTGTTGATCTCAAAGTCCGTTTTTTTGATGGAAAGTCCCATGAGGTGGACTCCTCTGAGATGGCATTCAAGATAGCGGCCAGCATGTGCCTGAAAAAGGCGATCCAGGAGGCCAATCCGACCCTTCTGGAACCGATCATGAAGATGGAAATTGTCGTTCCCGAAGATGTGATGGGCGATGTGATGGGTGACCTGAACGGCCGTCGTGGAAAGGTTGTGGGCATGGATGCCCAGGGAAAATACCAGGTGATTAAGGCAGAGGCCCCCATGGCTGAAATTCTGCGTTATGCGCTGGATCTCAATTCAATTTCAGGTGGCCGGGGCTCTTTTA
>CAYTJI010000106.1:0-646 GCA_964438065.1 uncultured Desulfobacteraceae bacterium
GGCCGTTTCTGCCATGAAGGACGGAAAGAACGTCACATACCTGCCGACCTATGGCGCCGAAGTGCGGGGAGGCACAGCCAATTGCACGGTCGTAGTGGCAGATGAGGAAATCTTCTCCCCGGTCGCTTCAATGCTGGATTACGCCGTCATCATGAACCAGCCTTCACTGCTCAAGTACGAAAACCAGGTTGAAAAAGGAGGGGTCATCTTTTTGAATTCCAACCTGGTCGGCACAGACCCTTCCCGAAGCGATATCGATATTGTCCGGATCCCCGCCAATGATATCGCAAAGGAACTTGGAAGCGACCGCACCATCAACATGATCATGCTCGGCGCCCTGGTCGGCAAGACTAACATCACCACAAAGGATTCCATTCTGAACGGCCTGGCTGAAATCGTAAAGGCCAAAAACGCGTCCATGATGGAGCTGAACCGGAAGGCCATGGACAAAGGCGTGGCATACGGACTGGGGGCAGTATAGCAGGAAGACCATTTCATATCGGCTCTCCCAAACACCTTTCGTACGAGACCTCTGAAAAGCGATCACATGATATTTTTTGATCCGGCCGTTTTTGTACTTCATGAACGCAAGGGCCGGGAAAACGACATTCCCCGTTTTGATATCATACCTCATGGCATTTTCATA
>CAYTJI010000106.1:656-6342 GCA_964438065.1 uncultured Desulfobacteraceae bacterium
ATATCGGATATATCCATTCCCCCGGCAGTGATGAGCTTGATGAACGTCTCCCGGAACGTTTCTTTCCCTCAAGATGAATGGGAATCCGGGCCGATCTGGTCCGGAGTCTCATCGTGAAAACCGGCATCTTCTGCGAAGAGGTCGCAAAACCCGTCCACATCTCCCGTTTTCAGACGCTCGCGCTATATTTCCAACAGATTCATTGTGATGCATCTCCTTTCCTCACTTAATAACGTCCGGGGCCACTTCCTCCGTCAATATCGGCCATTTTTCACAAATCCCGGTATCAGTGAATTGTTAGGCTACTTTGCCCATCCGGTCACAACCATCCATACCCCCAGAACAATAAATAGCCCTCCCGCACCAGTCCGCACATAATGGTCCGGGATAAAACGGCCCAGAACCGATCCCAGTAAAACGGCCAGCAGGGAAGTCAGCACCAGCGCGGCCGCGGAACCGATAAACACGGCCAGTCGTGATTGACTTTCAGCTGCGAATGAAAGGGTAGCCAGCTGGGTTTTGTCGCCCAGCTCGGCCAGAAAAATCAACCCGAAGGTTGTGAAAAGCACTTTCATGTCCATGTTCCGGCCCTCCGTGCCGTCATTCCGTTTGTGGGTTTCCGGCCAGTGTTGCGTCTGAAATTTATTCGGACTCCTTCTGATAATTTGTGGGTTAATAATCCCGGTGACAACGGCATGGGGCTTTTCTTGGTGACTTTAGGCAGCCCTTCGTCATTTCAGCGGGGTTACGGAACGGCCCCCGGGTCCTCAAGAAATCCTTCTGCACTCCTGGCCGACATAGAAATACGTTTGGTTTTCCCTTACCCGAAATCCCTATACCTTGAAAACCGGGAACTGGCCGGCTTCACCCGTCCGTAACCTCCTGAATGACCAGGCCGGGAAATCCGGAATCGAAGAAAAGATCCCATGCATCCTGCCGGGATTATCCGGCAAGAATGGCAATGCTATCTCCGGCCCAAAAATATACCGCTGTTTCATTTGGCACCTAAACCCTGAAAAACACGCCAATGCGAAAAAACAGTTTGACATGCGCTGGAAATCATAATATCTAGCATATAAAATATTTATGCATAAATTGTTTTCAGCCAAACAGACATGATCAGTCAGACGATTATCCTGTGGGTCCGTTATGTCAGGACCTTTTCAAGAATCTATGGTGAAATTGTTCATTCCCTGAGGGAGACTGATATCACTGCTCCTCAGCTTGACATACTGGTATGCCTCCACCGGGGCGGCAGTCTTCCCCTGAACGAAATAGCCAAACGGCTCCTGCTTTCGGGAGGCAATGTCACGGGGGTCGTAGATCGCCTGGAAAGAGACGGCTTCGTCAAGAGGATCAGAAGCACGGAAGACAGAAGGATCGTGAACATCGCCATCACAGAACAGGGAATCCGGACCGTGAAACAGGTCCTTCCCATTTACGATCGAAAAATCAATGCCATATTTTCAGGATTGACGGTCAAAGAAAGAAAAACATTCCGGAGACTGTTAAAAAAGGTCTCTCCGAAACTTTGACGGCTTCGTAAAAAGCGGGTTTATAGTGCTTCGCGCCGGTCTATGAGGAACGAACTCAAGTCCGTTAGAAGTCGGAAACAATGTCGCTCCCGCGAAAGCGGGAGCCCACAATATGTTGGAAAAACTGGATTCCTGCTTTCGCAGGAATGACGATTAATAAGCATATTGGATTACTTATGAAGCCGTCAACTTTTAAGTGATTTACAACCGGAATTTGATTCACCAATTGAATGAACAAGGAGGATTCACAAGAAATGAAAGTCATGTTTCTGCAGCCGCCCATGGGGGGCTGGGTCACCTGGGGAAAGCACATCGCCATAAACGTCAACCACGCGCAGTTGTCCGCGAATCTGAGGGAATGGTATCCGGATACAGAGATCTCCATCCTGGATTGCCGGGCCCTGGGACTGGATGAAAAAGCCATGAGCCAGGCCGTCAAGGAGATATCGCCTGATCTTGTTTACATGGGAGATGCGCTGCAGACAACCGGCGTCGCGGCCATTCACCCGAGATACCGGGCGGCCGCGCGGACCATCAAAGAGGTTTCACCGGACTCCAAAGTCTGCGTGGGGGGATTCCTGTATGGCGCGAACGCACCCGAATTTTTGAAAGAAACGCCAGAGTTTGATTTTGTGATCTCGGGTGAGACCGAGGTTACCCTGCCGGAGCTGTCCTTTGAACTCTCAAAGGCCGACCCGGACATCCCTTCGGTTAAGGGAATTGTTTACCGGGACAACGGCGAGGTAAAACTTGCTGATTACCGCCCCCTGCTTGAAAATCTGGACGACCTCCCGCTACCTGCCTATGATCTTTTCCCAATGGATAAGTATATCGGTTTCGGCCACATCCAGCATTACGCAGAAACCTATCATTCACGGGGGTGTCCGAACGGCTGCCGCTTCTGCGTGGGATGGACAAACTACGACACGAGAGGAAAAAGGGACTGGACCAAATACCGGATCCGGTCCGGCCGCCGCATAGCGGATGAATTTGAACTGCTCAAGAAACAGTTCGGGATAAAATTTGTCTGCATGATGGATGAGGATGTAAATGTTTATCGCAACCGGATGGAAGAACTGGTGGATGAAATGGGAAGGCGTGACTTCCGAGTGCCTTTCTTTTTCATGGGCCGTGCGCCTTATCACCTGCGGGACAAAGATTTGCTGCCCGAACTGCGGAAAATCGGATTCGTTTGCGGCCTTATCGGTATGGAGGCTGTTGACAAAAAGACCCTGGAAAGAATCAAAAAGCGTGTCAAGGTTGACCAGGTGGAAGAAACCGTCAAGCTGTTTCGTGAAAACAATATCATGTCGGTGGTCACCTGGATGATCGGCTTTCCGGATGATGACGAGGAAAAAGTCAGGGACAGGTTTGAGAGGATCGACAGGATCGACCCGGATATCGCAGCCCTTCAGATCGTGACGCCCCTGCCCGGTATTCCCATGTACAACTCATTGAAACCATTTATAGAGGAGCCGGATTATCAGAAGTGGGACTTTCAGCATGCCGTAATATCCACAAAACACCTGTCCAGAGAAGACGTTGGACGGCTTGCGGGTTGGGCGAACAGGGAATTCTACAGTCGTCCCGGCAGAATCGAAAGGATCCTCCACAAGAAAGAATACGACCCCTTCTGCCACCTGATTGCGAGCTCTTACGTGGAGACGGCAGAAGATCACGCAATAGCCACAACAAAAGATGAAATATTTGTGTGAGAAACGGTTTGTCTCTGGTATCAGACATGACACATCCCAACTGCCGGAGGCACAGATCAATGACCCGAAGCTGGGACTGGCCCACTATATGCAGAAAGAACCTTATGCCCCGGTTGTGAGCGTATGCCTCGTGGGCCTGTAAACGGCCATAGAGTTTTCGGCGTCCGCCATCCTGAATGGCGGACGCCGATCTTCTCAGGCACACATACCGGGAGAATAGGTTAATACTCCAGCTTGAGCACATCTTCCCACGGGTCCGCCTTTCTGACTTTCACCTGGATTTTCTCTCCGGGCTTTAAAATAATGCCGTCCCGCTTTCCGATTTCCGCAAGAAGGAAGAAATCACTCAAAACAATTCGATAATTCCGTCGGAATTCCTCCAGAACCACAGAAGGATAGTTAACGCCATCATGCCGGCCAAGATATTTCAGGATCCAGTAGCGAATACGGGTTCGAGTGATGACCTGAAGCTCCTTTAATACGGGTTCGACAAAAATTCTGATATCTTCCAGCTCTTTCCTGCTGTAAACGGGAGACTCTCCCATAAGAAAACTTTTCATCTGACGCTGCGCGACAAGATCAAGATATCTGCGTATCGGAGAGGTCGCGTGGATATATGCGTCAAGGCCCAGCCCGCTGTGGGGACCCGCCTCTGTTGTAATATGAACCGGACTCAGCTTGCGACGCTGTTTAAAAACATAATAGAGATACCCTTCTTCGCCCTCTGACAGTCTTTCCGTTGGTTCCTGCTGGGTCCGGTAAAGCGCCGGGATCTGATGATCCCTGCAGAATCGCGCGGCCAGGGAGTTGTAAAGGATCATCAGTTCTGCAATAATCATCCTGGACGGCGTATCCTGATTTTCCTGTTCCAGATGGAACGACCCATCATTATGGAAAACGACCTGCAACTCAGGAAGTGAAATTCTGAGAGCATCGTGTCTTATCCTTTCCTGCTGTAAATTTCGGCATATCCGGTAGACGACCGTCAGAATCCGCGACAATCTCTGCGCATCAGGGTTAAGATCGTCCGGAGTTTGTTCGGCACCGGCCAGGATCGTGTCGGCTTCTTTATAGCTGAGTTTTCGCCGGACCCGAATGATACTGGTGACAAAACGGTAATCCAGAAGCACTCCGTCTTCCCTGAACCGCGCCAGCAGAGAAACAGCGGGCCGGTCCTGCCCTTCTATCAGACTTAATGTATCGTGCGACAAGTCTTGTGGAATCATTGGGATCTGCCTTCGGGGAAGATAAAGAGACGAACCCCTTTTTGACGCCTCACGGTCAAGTGTACTGCCCGGCTGCAGCGTTGCGGCCACATCCGCAATATGAATACCGAGAAGAATCTCGTTACTTGATGAAATCTCCAGGCTCACCGCATCGTCGAAATCAAGAGTAAGCGGACCGTCAATAGTCAGGGCAAACAAATCTCTCAAATCTTCCCGGCCGTCAGAAACGGGTTCAACAACCCCGGCCAGACGGGACGCTTCCGCCTGTTGCTCCTGGCTGAAACCGGTCTCAACCCCGTAACGCAAGAGATCCAAGTTTTCATCCTCATCCCAAATGCCAAGCCTGATCAGGATACTCCTGGCCTTCAGGATATCAGTGATGCCGGCCCTCGTCAGAAGCTCTTTCCCATGCTTGAAGCTGGGAGCGTCTTTCCCATAAAGCGCGAGTTGAACCAGCAGGTCAACGATATAGGCATGGTGAGGCGGGTCTTCCGGATTCTCACCCGCCAGTACCTCTTTCAGCCAGGCGCTGCCCTGATTCAGCCTTTCTTCTCTTAAGGCTTCCTCTTCCCTTTGTCTCAGAATCTGTTCAACTTTTTTTTCAGAATTCGGCAGGAACCGACCATCTTTCATTTTGAAATGAATCCGTTCATCAAACAGCGCCCGCACCAGGGCGGACAGATGATCGTCGGTAATATCCGAACCGAAAACCAGCTGCGCCAGGTATCTGCTACTGAAACTCTCTTCCTCATCCCGGACCAGTTCCCAGAGTTCTTTGACATCAATCCCGGCGGAAAGACGAATTCTGTCTTTTTCCGTCTGCCGGAGTCTTTCTATCAGATCCTCCCTGGGAAGAGAAATATTGACACTCGATTCAGAGGCGCAGATCACTCTTTTGGGTGAAAGATTGACTTCCCGGTTTGACGCGTTCAGCAGGTGGAGGCTCCTGCCTTTGTCCTGCAGGCAGATCGCGCAGACAAACTTCCCGTGGTCCATGTATTCAATTATTTTTCCCTCATTCATCCGAACATTCCCCCTTCAGAGGATTTCTCACGGTTGTGTACCACAGCCTTCGGTGAACGGCAAGGAAAAGGCCCCCAGACCACGGTATTTTTGTTCCACGCACAAAATGATATAATTACGCTGGGTTATGTAAGTCTATAGTTGCATAACCCATTGAATAATAAGCATTAAAAACAATTTTTGACAT